>JADZEM010000040.1 GCA_020850535.1 Chloroflexota bacterium | reverse complement strand
GGCTATTTCATGATGCCGCTTCATCCGCTCGGCTCGGACGTAGCCGAGACCCTCGAGCTTGACCTCTCCCAGGTCGAGCGCTGCGACGCACTCGGGTACTGCGAGGCGTGGGTCGGCGAGCACTTCACGGCGGAGTGGGAGAACATCCCGGCCCCGGACCAGTTCATCGCCGCCGCCCTCCAGCGCACGAAGCAGATCGTCTTCGGGACGGGCGTCTCCTGCATGCCAAACCACAGCCCGTTCGTGCTGGCCCACCGCATCGCGCAGCTCGATCAGCTGGCGCGCGGGCGGTTCATCTGGGGCATCGGGACCGGCTCCTTCGTCGGCGACCTGGAGATGGTCGGCATCGATCCGAGGAGCGGCAAGCATCGCATCCTGACGCTGGATGCCGTAGACCTCGTGGTCAAACTCTGGACCGGGCAGGCCGAGCCGGGCCTCTACGAGCAGCACAACTGGCGGTTCACCGTCCCGACGCCAGACCTGAGCATCGGCAAGCACGTCTACTTCCGACCGTACCAGCAGCCGCACCCGCCCATCGCCGTGGCCGGCGTCTCCGAGCGCTCCGAGACGCTGACCCTGGCCGGCGAGCGCGGCTGGATCCCGATGAGCATCAACCTGATCCCCTCGCGGGTGCTGGCGACCCACTGGGACCAGATCGAGGCCGGGGCAACATCGTCAGGCAAGACGGCGGACCGGACGACATGGCGCATCGCCCGCGACATCCACGTCGCCGAGACGACGGAGCAGGCCCGCGACGAGGCGCTGAACGGCGCGATCGGGCGGGACTTCCGCGAGTACTTCCTGCGGAACGCCCGCAAGACGCCGGGCCGGCTCAACATGTACAAGCAGGATCCGGACATGACGGACGACGAGGTCACCCCGGAGTACCTGCTCGACACCACCTGGATCGTCGGGGATCCGGACGAGGTCGCCCGCAAGCTGCGGGCGCTCTACCACGCCGTTGGTGGCTTCGGGACGGTCCTGGCCATCGCGCATGACTGGCCGGATCGCTCGGTCTGGGACCGCTCGATGACGCTGCTGGCGGAGCGGGTGCTGCCGCAGCTCGCGGACCTCACGTAGCCGGGGTCGAGGGTCAGAGATCATGGGTCGTGGGAAGCCTGTCCCCACGACCCATGACCCACGACCCACGGTCCTCGACCCCGCATCCATCGCTATTCCCGCGTCAGCAGCAGCACCGCGCCCAGCAGCAGCATTCCCCCGACGAGCGCCAGCGGCCCGAGCTGCTCCCCGAAGATCAGCCACGCCAGCAGCGCCGCCGTCAACGGCTCGATCAGCGTCACCAGGCTGGCGACGGTCGCGACCGTTGTCCGCATCCCGATGGTGAACAGCACGTAGGCCAGCGCCGACGGCACGACCCCCAGGTACACGAGCAGCCCCCACGCAGCCGGCGTGAACGAGAGGTGCAGACCCTCCAGCAGCAGCGCCGGCAGCAAGGCCGCCGCGCCGAACGCGAAGCTGACCGTCATCGACGTGAGCGGGTGCGCGACCCGGGCCAGCGTGCGGCTCACCATCGCGATCAGGGCGTACCCCGTCGCCGAGCCGAGCGCGAGCAGCACGCCGAGCGTCGTCTCGCCGTTGCCCGCGGACGTCTCTCCAGGGCTGACCAGCAGGATCGTGCCGCCGATGGCCAGTCCGGCCGCCAGCAGCAGTTGACGCGTCGCCCGCTCCCCGAGGAACGTCGTGGAGACCAGCGCGACGATGACCGGCGCGGCGCAGAGCGTCACCAGCGTCGCTGCAGCCACGCCGACGCGCTGGATCGCGCCGAAGTAGCACAACTGGTAGAGCGCCAGCATGGTCCCCGCGCCAGCCATCAGGAGCAGGTGGCGCGGCCGGGCGACGAGGGCACGCCGCCCGAGGACAGCCGCCGCCGTCAGCGCCAGGGCGGGCAGCGCCACCGCCAGCCGCAGAAACGCCACCGTCAGCGCGGTGGTCTCCGAGAGCGTGAAGACGCCGCGCGTCGTCACGCCGACCGTCCCCCAGAGGATCGCTGCCAGCACGATGATGAAGATGCCGCTCTGCCTCGCGAAGCGCGCCGAGACACGAGCAGTCAGAAGCGATGACATGAACGAACCGATCCTTTCCACACATGGCCGAATACCAGGGTGGGCAGGATCAGCCGGGGCACGCCACGCGGCGCGCCGGCATCAAGAGGACCGGACGGTCCTGAGAGCGCGGCTGTCCTACCCTAGCGGGAAAGGACGACCGGCGGCGGCAGCAACCAGACGCCGACAGCGGCCAGACGTGGCACGTCGTACTCCAGAAGGCTCAAACAGGTGAGCAGCGCGCATCGCGCCGCGCGCGGTCAGTATATCACCCCTCCGTCGGTCACCCCTCGTGCGCCAGCCCGGTGCCCCTCGAACCCGACATCAGCACGCGCGTTGCACTGGTGCGCGGCGCACGTCTATCCTGGCAACGGTTGAGCCCTCGGACGAGGCGACTGGGAGAGCGCATGGCATCGAAGATCCGCGTCGGAATTGTCGGAGCGACAGTCACACCCGGCGGCAGTGGCTGGGGCGCCAACGCGCACGTTCCCGCCCTGCACGCTCTGCCGGACTACGAGTTGAAGGCCGTCTGCACGGCCCACGAGGAGACCGCGAAAGCATCCGCGGAGGCGTTCGGCGCGGAGCTGGCGTTCCACAACTTCGAGGAGATGATCGCCCACCCCGACATCGACATGATCGCCGTGGTCGTGCGCGTGCCGGGGCACCACGCCCTGGTGATGGGTGCGCTCGAGGCCGGGAAGTCCGTGTTCTGCGAATGGCCGCTCGGGGCGACGGTCGCCGAGGCCGAGGACATGGCGAACCTGGCGCGGGTGCGCTCGGTGGCGACGGCCGTCGGGCTGCAGGCCCGCAGCGACCCCACCCACACCTACGCCCGCGACCTCGTGCAGGACGGCTACATCGGCGACGTCCTGTCGGTGCGGATGGGGGCGGTCAGCCAGGCGATCCCCCGACGCGGCAACGGGCGCATCTGGCAGGGCGACCGGCGGAACGGCGCGAACACGCTGACCATCTCCGGCGGCCACGCCATCGACGCCCTCTGCTTCGTGGTGGGCGAGATCGAGGAAGTCTCGGCGCGGCTCTCGACGCGCATCACCGAGTGGTTCAACACGGAGACCGGCGAGACGATGCAGGTCACCTCGCCAGACTGGATCAGCGTGTCAGGCCGCCTCGGCAACGACGCCGAAGTCGCGTTCCTGACCACCACGGTGCCCTGCGCCCCGAGCGGCAACACGCTGGAGATCTACGGCAGCAAGGGCACGTTGGTGCTCTCAGGCGGCACCTCGAACATCGGGCCGACGCAGCTGCGGGGCGCGCGCGGCGACGAGGCCCTGGCCCAGATGGAGACCCCGGCTCGCTACACCCTGATCCCAGACAGCACCCCGGCCGGGCCGGCCCGGAACGTGGCCCAGGGGTACGCCCGCATCGCGCAGGCCCTGGCGAGCGGCGAGCGCTACGCCCCGGACTTCGAGCACGCCGTGAAGCGGCACGCGCTGATCGCCGCCATCGAACGGTCGTCGGCCGAAGGGCGGACGGTGCGGGTGTAGGCCGGGGTCAGGCGTCGTCTTCCGGGGGCTGCTCCAGGTGTTCCGGGGGCTGCTCCAGGTCGGCGTCCTCGTCGTAGTCGAAGACCAGCTCGCCTGCCACCGTCGAGGGCCGATACTCCGGGTCCAGCCGCAGCAAGTCCCACTCGTTGATCCAGCGGCGCACGTACTGGCGCATACTCGTCGAGGTCGCGCGCTCGCCGGGCGGCAGCGTCGGCGGGCGCCAGTCGTAGGCCGCGCCGTGGATCTCCTGAAGCTGCTCCTGGAGCCGGTCGAGCGCCTCGGCGTCCGGCGGCGTCAGCGCGATCCGGTCCCGTTCGATGGCCCGCATCCCTAGCTCGGCCCCAACCGAGAGCACGCGGTCCGCCTCGCGCGGCGAGCTTCGCAGCCGGTCAGGAATGCGCTCGACGTCGTTGCGCTGGTGGAGCACCAGCGTCGTGAAATCCCGGGTGATGGTGAACACGGTCAGCAGGCCCGGGCACTGCAGATCCTTGAGCCGTCCGCTCCAGCGGGCCAGCGCATGGTACGCCTGCGCCCGCGCCTTCGCCGAGTACTGTGCGATCAGCTCCAACTCGTCCACCAGCAGCACCCAGCCGGCGTAGCCGGCCGCCGAGATGAGCCGACTGGTGAACTGGAAGTGCTGAAGCGGCAGCTCGCGCTGGGGCACGTGCTCCAGGGGGAACGTGCCGGCCTCACCCTGGTCCCGCAGCCAGCGCCGAAGCTGCGACGTGTTCAGCGGATCGCCGCCCCAGAACGAGATGATGCGATCCTTCGTCTCCTCGTCGTGGGTGCGCTGGAACACCAGCAGCGAGGCCGGGAACCGCGTCGCGATGTGGCTGGCCGAGCTGGACGACCACTCGACCAGCTCTTCATACGGCAGCGAGTCAAAGTTCAGCTTGAACGCCAGCTCCGCGAGGGCGTTGCCGCGCCGGTCCGGCAGGCGCGCCGAGCGGATCGCTGCACGGTACAGCTTGTCCGGATCGTGCAGCGGGATCTCCTTGCTGACCGAGACGGTGCTGCACACGAAGTTCTCGCGGAGGGCGAGCTGCTCCAGCGCCACCAGCAGGTGGGACTTGCCGCTGCCAAAGTCGCCCGCCACGATCAGCCCCGAGGTCTGCGTGCTCCGCTCGACGTCGTCGTCGGCCTCTTCGAGCTTCTGGCGGAAGCGGGCCTCGATCTGTGGCTGGCCGCCGCCGAGCGCCAGCACGGCATCGTGGTTGGGAACGCCGGCCCGTAACGCCTCGATGGCCCGCCGCGCCTGGACGCGCAGGCCGCTCTGCTCGACGGGCGGCAGCTCGCTCGGCATCATGCCCTCGCCCAGGCCGCCGTCACCCGCCATGCCCTCACTCGCCATCGCCGATCCTCACCAGCGCCGCCAGCGGATTCGGCCGGTAGCGGTCGTGGACTTCGTCGGCCAGCCGGTACTGCAAGGCCGGGTACTGGACGTAGCTGCGCTTCGGGTCGGTCGTGAACTCCGGGCCGGCCAGGGCCACCACGAACAACCCTTCGACATCGTCGGTTCCGTCGATCAACTGGCGCAGCATCTCGTAGGCGTCAAAGGTCGCGGCGCGGCTGTAGTAGAGGCTGCCGTCGCGCTCGTCGCGGGGCGGGGCCGGCTGGGCGCACCGGGCGATGTCCAGCACCAGCACCAATCCTGCCGAGCCGGTCAGCCGGACCCAGTGCGCCAGCGAGGCCAGCAGGTGGCGGGCGTTGTGACGCGCGACTTTCTGGAAGATGAGCGCGCGCTTCAGCTCAGAGATGCGCCGTAGCTCGCCGCGCAGCCAGAGCAGCGTCGCCTCGGTGACGGCCGGCTCGTCGTCCGGATCGAGCTGGGCACGGCAGAGGCGGACCATCGCCAGCCGGAACTCCTGGCTCATGCGATAGTCGCGGTACAGTTCGCGCCAGAGCGCATCGGCGACGCTGGTGTGCAGGTGACGGGCCGGCACGTCGTTGGCCGCCGCCAGCGCCGTCAGGGAGAGGTCATCGGGATCGTCGGGGAGCCGGCGGCCAGCGCGCAGAATGCTCTGGGCCAGGAACGCCCGCGCCATGGTCTCCCAGGGCATCTGCGCCGCGACGCTGTGGAAGACCCGGTCGATCAGCTGCACTTTCGTGGCGGCGGCGTTGACGACCGCCACCCGGAAGCCGGCTGCCTCGGCCTGCTCGCTGAGCGTGTCTCGCAGGCGGCGGCGAGAGAAGTCATCTGGCGTGACGGCCACCTTGACCGCCGCGCCGCCGGACCGGATGAAATCATCCAGGTACTCGCGCCGCATGACGCTCAGCCAGTCTGTCGCTCGGATCTCCACGCCGTGTGCCCCTGGCCTACGCGCCCGGCGAGAAGGCGATGCTGTAGTAGACCTTCTCCTGGCCGCTCTCGGTGACGACGCGCAGCGCCGGCCCCGACGAGCGTGCGCCGGTGCTGGCCGGGAAGCTCACCACGTAGCCGCGCCGTGTGGTCGTCACGCCGCCCCGATCGAGCAGGTAGATGTCGCGGGCGAACTCCTGGGTGGAGTAGTCGCGGGCAGCCCCGGGCGCCAGCGTCATCAGCGCGTAGACCTCGGCCAGCCGCTCGGGGTGCCCGGCCGCCAGCGCATCTGGCCCGCGCCGCTGCACCAGGAACGAGTAGGCAGTGAACAGCGACTCCATGAACGCATCGGGGCGGAAGCGCGGCGGGCGCTGCTGGATGTCGCGGAGCAGCCGTACCAGCACCGACGGTCGGATGCGCCGCTCGCGCGCCCGATCCACGAACACCGAGCGCTCGGCAGCGGCCACGCGCACCAGGACCGGGTAGCAGTACATCCGCTCGTCGCGCTCGAACAACTGGAGGCCGGCCGCGCGGGCGCTCTCCAGCACCTCGCGCGTGAAGCTGCCGTCGGCCAGATACGCCTCGTCGTCCAGGGTCCAGCTTGCGGCAGCATCCAGCGCCGCCGCACGAGCCGCGTCGGCGGCCTGGGCCACCGCCCCCAACGACGACCGCAGATTCCGTAGGTGGCCGTGCTGAGCCGCGCCCCGAAGCTGGCGGAGCGCCCTGGTCAACTGGGCGGCGGCCGTCAGGGCACGGTCTGCCGCTGCCTCCGAATCGGCCAGCGCGCCCTCGAGCGTGACGGCAGCCTGGGCCTCATCGTCAGCAGTCGTCGGCGACGGCTCGTCGTCGGTCACAACACCACCCAACCAGCAGGATTGCGGGAAGCGGAGCAGCCTTCCCGGCTGGCATGAGGGTATCGCGAACGCGGAGGCCGCCGCCACTGCTGCCAACCGACGGTGACCGCATCCAGGGCGATTGCACGATGTGCACGGCTCGTCGCTTCGTCGGAGCCCGATGAAAGATTGATTGTTTCCTGTGGTAAAGGCCCTCACCCCCCGACCCCTCAGTACCCGACAGTTTTCCTGGTCAGGTGAAAGGGAGGGAGAGGTGAGGGGAGAGGGGAACGAAGTGGAGGCGTGCGCGGTCGAGCCAGCGGAGGCCGAGTGAGAAGAGGCTGAGCGTCCGTCG
>JADZEM010000039.1 GCA_020850535.1 Chloroflexota bacterium | reverse complement strand
TCGCCCTGATGCTGCTACCAGTGCAATCGTATGTTGAGCGCGTCGTGCGGCGGCGTCGGGGCTTGAAAGCCCCGCCTACGATCCTGCAGTCGCTGCGCGACGCTCCAGTCGCACCAGTGCCGGCCGTTCCCGGCGGCCGTCGCGCAGCGACTGAATGACGGTAGGCGGGGGTTTCAACCCCCGACCGCCCGTTCCATGATGCTTCGGGGACACCAATGAACATGCAATCGCCCTGGGGGTACGCCTCCGGCCTGCGGTGGGCGCGTCCGGCCGCCGGCCACGCCGGGCGGGGCATGAGCGCCGGACAGGCGAGAGGGGAGCAGGCCAATGGCCTGCTCCCCTCTCGTGAACGTGCGACCTGTTGCGGCGGCTGAGGGCTACTTGCCCTTCAGGCTCTCCGGCAGCGGCTTGTTGATCTGGACCGCCTTGACGTGCTTCGCCACGAGATCCGTGGTGTTCGTCGCGTTGAGCTGATCCATCAGGAACTCGAACTTGTTCTGCAGATCCTGGCCGATGCCCTCGGCGGACTCCTTCGGCAGGTTCCAGGTCTGCTGCTTAAACGGCCCCCACATCTTCTTGCGGGCCTTGTAGACAAACTGCTCGTCAGAGTCGTCCTTGCTGCGCTCGCCGAGCAGGTTGTCGAAGCACCACTTGCGGACCTCTTCCTTCAGGTCCGCCGGGAAGTGGCCGCCGTCCAGCGTGATGTTCTGGAACTCTGTCGCCAGGTGGACTTCCAGCGTCCCGACCTTCGGGAACTCGCCGAACGCCTCAGCCGGAAGAGTCGAAGCGCCGTGCTGCACCGCGCCGCCCAGCTCGTACTCGCGGGCCACCGCGCCAAGCTCGCGCAGCGTCTCGAAGTCGATCTTGACCCGCGCGATGGTGCCGTCCGGCAGTACCACGCCGCCGTGGCTGGTGCCCGTCTGCACGCTGACCTTGCTCAGGCCGCGCGGCCCCCCTGCGAAGTGCTCGTTGAAGCCGTCGAGGTACGCCTTCAGCTCGGCCACGGTGCTGTTGTGCTTGCCGACCTCGCCGATCTCGCCGCCGATGGAGATCGTCACGCCCTCCGGCTCGATCTGGCGGATGAGCGTCGCCAGCTCGCCGGTGTGGGTGACGTTGTGCTTCTGCTGCTCGGCCAGCGACTCCGGCTCCAGCGTCACGAGGGTCGAGGTGTCGATGTCGATGTTGCCGTAGCCGGCCGCCACGGCCTCACGGATCAGCTTCCGCAGGCCGTCGATCTCCTTCTCAGGGTCGGCCTTGTAGCGCCCGGCGTTCGCCTGGTAGTGATCGCCCTGGATGAAGATCGGCCCGACGTGCCCCTCGCGGATCGAGGCGGCGGTGACGACGGTCGCGAACTCTTCGCAGTTCTGCTCCGTGTAGCCCATCTCGGAGCGGGCCAGCTCGAAGATGAACGCGCCGCAGTTCTTCGCCTTCGCCGCGCGGACCAGCGCCTTGGCGGTGTCGTAGGCCATGCCGCGCACGTTGACGGCCGGCACGGTGATGGCGTCGTACTCGCCGCGCGCGCGCGCCTGATAGAGCGAGTCAATCGAGGCGGACTTGACCCCGACTTCCCAGGCGGACTGCCAGATCAGCCACTTCGCGGCGGCAGCGGTGTCGGCGTCGCCGAAGACGGCGGTGTGGGCCAGCCGGTCGATCAGCTCATTGCGGAGAAGGTCGGCGTTGGAGACGGTGACGCGGCCGTTGGTCAACTGGATGGCGCCCCGAATGGCGTCCAACATTTCAGACACACTGGCGTACTTCATAGCGACGGCTACCTCCTGCACGTCAACCTTGACACGAGACGGTTCAGTTATAGCAGGCAAGGTCGCCTTTCCCTGTGTCTCGTCTGCGCCCCCTGGTACACTGCCCGCACCATGACTCGGTACTTCACGCTCGACGAGGCGATCGCGCTCCTGCCGACCCTCCGCCCGATTCTGGAGCGGATCATCATGCTGCGCGCCCGCCTGGAGCGCGCCGAGCGGGACATCGTCAGCCTGCACTGGAAGGCGCGCACCAACGGCCACGCCGACCACGAAGGCTCGTTTGGCGAGGGGCAGTCCGCCCGCACCGACCTGATGGCCGAGATCAACGCCGAGCTGCTCAAGGTTCAGGAGCTGGGCGTCGAGCTGAAAGATCCCGCCCTCGGGCTGATCGACTTTCCGTCGATCCGTGGCGACAAGATCGTCTACCTCTGCTGGCGCCTGGGCGAGACGGAGATCGGCTACTGGCACGACACCGACACCGGGTTCGCCGGCCGCCAGCCGCTCTGACCGTCCTCAACTGACCACTGACACCTGATCGCCGAACACTCGTCATGCACGTTGCGCTCGACGCCCGCCTCGCCCACTACACCGCTGGAGGCATCGCGCACTACACGCTGAGCCTCGCGCGCGCCCTCGCCAAGATCGCCCCCGACGACCGTTTCACCCTGCTCCGAAGCATCAAGCAGCGCGGCCCGCGTGCCCGCGAGCTGCCCCACGCCCCGAATCTCCGCTCGACGCCGCTGCTGACGCCGCCGCATCACCGGCTGGAGCAGTGGACGCTGCCGCTGGAGATCGGGCGGGTCCGCCCGGACGTGCTGCACAGCCCGGACGTCATCCCGCCGTTCCGCCGGACCTGCCCGGCCGTGGTGACCGTCCACGACGTGGCCTTCCTGCGCTTCCCGGAGACCCTGACCGCCGAGAGCCGACGGTACTACGGACAGGTGCAGCGGGCAGTCCAGAGCGCCGAGCGGACCATCGTCGTCTCTGAGGCCACGGCCCGCGATCTTGCCGACCTGCTGAACGTCTCGGCAGCACGGGTGCGCGTCGTGCCGAACGGCCTGGACGACCGCTTCCGCGCGCCGCCCGATCCTGCCGCCCAGGCACGGGTCCGCGCACGCTGGCGGCTGGACCGCCCGTACCTGCTGTTTCTCGGGACGCTGGAGCCGCGCAAGGACATCCCGACCCTCCTGCGGGCGTTTGCCGAGGTGCGCCGGCAGCATCCTGACCTGCTGCTGGCGCTGGTCGGGCGGCGCGGCTGGCTCTACGAGCCGATCTTCGAGGCCATCACGAGCCTCACGCTGTCGGACGCCGTGCGGCACATCGAGGACGCCGCCGACGCCGACCTGCCGCCCCTGTTCGACGGCGCGACGGCCTTCGCCTACCCCTCGCTCTACGAGGGCTTCGGGCTGCCGGTGCTGGAAGCGCTCGCACGGGGGACGCCCACCGTCATCGCAGACACGTCGTCGTTGCCGGAGGTGGCCGGCGACGCGGCCCTGCGTCACCCGCCCGGCGACGCCGACGCCCTGGCCGCTGTCCTCCTCCGGCTGATCGGGGACACAGCCCTCCGCGCCGATCTCGCGCGGCGCGGCCCTGAGCGCGCGGTCGGCTTCACCTGGGAGCGCGCCGCCCGCCAGACGCTCGACGCCTACCGCGAAGCCCGTGCCGAACGGCCGAGCAGGGTGCTCGGTCGATGATCGTATGAGTCGTGGGGCGTGGGCCACAGGCCGTGGGGGCAGGAATGTCGAAGGGCGGCCACCGGAGATCCGGCGACCCAGGGCGATTGCATGTTTATTGGTGTCCCCGAAGCATCATGGAACGGGCGGTCGGGGGTTGAAACCCCCGCCTACCGTCATTCCGTCGCTGCGCGACGGAGACCGGGAACAGCCGTCGTCCGGTGAGACTGGAGCGTCGCGCAGCGACTGCAGGATCGTAGGCGGGGCTTTCAAGCCCCGACGCGGCGGCACGACGCGCTCAACATACGATTGCACTGGTAGCAGCATCAGGGCGATTGC
>JADZEM010000038.1 GCA_020850535.1 Chloroflexota bacterium | reverse complement strand
GGGCGGCCATCGCCTGGGCGGCCATCGCCTGGGCGGCCATCGCCTGGGCGGCCATCGCCTGGGCGGCCGCCGCAGGCGACGGGAGCGGTCGGCTACAACCACGGGCAGCGCCCGGGCGTGCGCTGGCGCACGGGGACGGGCGCTCCGCGAGCATCGTGACCGGGCGTCCCCGACCGCCGACGCTGGCCGGCCGGGGCGCAGAGGAGCCGCAGACGATGGACTTCCAGCTCAGCGAGTACCATGCCGACCTTGTCGCGGCGACCCGTGCGCTTGCCGATGGGCGCTTCGGGCCGACGGCCTACACCCGCGAGGATGATGGCGTCCTCCCGCGCGAGTACCTGACCTTCCTGGCCCAGCAGGGGCTGGCTGGCATCACCATTCCCGTGGAGGATGGCGGGCAGGGCGGCAAGCTCCTCGACGCCGTGCTGGTCATCGAGACGATCGCTCAGGTCTGCCCGATTGCCGGCGACTGCGTCCAGGCCCTCAACTTCGGGGCGATCCAGCAGGTGGCCCGCAACGGCTCGCCGCTGCACAAGGCGCATCAGCTTGCGGCGGCCCTGCGCGGCGAGCGCATCCTCTCCATCGGCATGACCGAGCCAGAGGCCGGCTCGGCGGTCACCGACCTGCGCACCCGCGCCCGCATCGACGGCGACGAGGTGGTGCTGAACGGTCAGAAGCTCTTCACCACCAACGCCGCCAGCGCCGACGACTTCGTCATCTGGTGCCGGTTCGGCGAGAGCTCACGGACATCGGGGGCGGTGATCGTCCCACGGGACGCCCCAGGCATGACGGTCGACAGCACCCACCGATTCATGTCCGGCGAGCGGTACGGCATGCTCTACCTCGAAGAGTGCCGCGTGCCGCGCGATCAGATCCTGCTCGACAGCGACGGCTTCCGCAAGATGCTGGCGGTGTTCAACGTCGAGCGGCTGGGGAACGCCTCGCGGTCGCTGGCGCTCGGGCAGGCCGCCTTCGACCGGGCCGTCGCGTATGCGAAGGAGCGGCGGCAGTTCGGGCGGCGGCTCTGCGAGTTCCAGGGCCTGCAGTGGCGCTTCGCCGAGATGAAGCTCAAGCTGGACAGCGCCCGCCTGCTGCTCTACCGCGCCGCGTCCAACGCCGACGCCGGCGTGCCCTCCGAGCTGGAGACGGCGCTCGCAAAGCTGGCCTGCAACCGCGCCGGCTTCGAGGTCGCCAACGACGCGCTCCAGGTGTTCGGCGGTTACGGCTACGACCAGGAAGCCGCCGTCAACTACATGTTTCGGCGGACGCGCGGCTGGATGATCGCCGGCGGGAGCATCGAGCAACTGCTGAACCGGGTGGCCAACGACGTGTTTGGGGAGTCGTTCTCGCAGCGCCCGCCACGCTAGCGACCAGGGCGATTGCCTGTTCGTTGGTGTTCCCAGAATGTGGCACGACGCGCTCAACAGGCAATCGCCCTGACAGAGCAACCGGTCAACTGGCCGCCCGTGGGCGGGCGGCAGTACACTCCCGAGACCGATTACTCGGCTCCTGGTAGGCCAGATGCTGGACTCTGACGAGCCGCGTGGCAGGACATCGGGGGTTGCCCCGCACCTGTTCCGTGTCGCCGTCCTCGTAGCTTTCGCCCTGCTTGCCGCTCAGCTCTGGCGACTTCAGATCGTCGAGGGTGCGCAGCTCCGGCAGCGCGCGGACAGCAACCGCGTGCGGGTCAGCCCGATCTCGCCGCCGCGTGGCGTGATCTACGACCGCAAGGGCACGCTCGTGGCCGCGAACGCGCCGATCTTCGTCGTGTCCGTGGTGCCATCCGACATCAAGCCGGTGCAGGAAGCCGTCGTGTACGGCCGGCTGAGCCAGCTGCTCGACGTGTCGGTGCAGGAGATTCGGCAGGCGGTTGAGAAGCGCAAGGCTGAAGGCTTCTCGTTCACGCCCGTCCCGATCAAGTCAAACGTCCCGCGTGAGGCTGCGCTGCTGCTGGAGCAGGAGCAATCCGGCCTGCCGGGCGTCCGGGTGACCGTCGAGTCAGCCCGCAAGTACTCCGAGGGCAAGATCATGGCCCACTTGCTGGGCTACACCGGGCCGATCTCGCCGGCCGTCCTCTCGCCCGCCGAGTACAAGCAGAAGATCGAGAAGGAAGGCTACACGATCAACGACAAGATCGGAGCGGCCGGCCTGGAAGACACCTACGAGTCGATCCTGCGGGGGAAGCCCGGCCGACGGATGTACGAGGTCGAGGCGTCTGGCCGGGAGGTCGGAACGCTGCGCGAGGAGCCGGCCGAGCCGGGCAAGAACCTCGTGATGACCATCGACCTGGACCTGCAACGGGCCGTCACCCAGTTCATGAGCGAGGGCCTGTTCCACGGGAGCGTCGGCGTGGCGGTGGTCAGCGATGCGAAGTCTGGGGAGATCCTCTCGCTGGTCAGCCTGCCGGCCTACGACGACAACGTCTTCGGCGACGACACCCGCGAGGCCGAGTTGTCGGCACTGCTGAAGGATCCCGAGCAGCCGTTCTTCCACCGCGCCGTGGCCGGCAACTACCCGCCCGGCTCGACCTTCAAGCTGGTGACCGGGCTGGCCGGCCTGCAAGAGGGCGTCTTCAGCAAGAACACCGTCATCGAGAGCAAGGGCATCCTCTGGGTGCCGCACGATTTCTACCCGGGCTACCGGCAGCCGTTCCCGGATCACTCGGTGCTCGGGAAGCTGGACTACGCCCGGGCCATCGCGATGTCCTCGAACATCTACTTCTTCTACGTTGGCGGCGGCTACGAGCCTGAGGGGTTCGTCGGGCTGGGCAACGAGCGGCTGGCCCGCTACGCCCGGATGATCGGCTTCGGCAGCCCGACCGGCATCGACCTGCCCGGCGAGACCAGCGGCACCGTCCCCGACGAGGCCTGGAAGCAGCAGAAGGTCGGCGAGCGCTGGGTCAAGGGCGACACCTACAACATGTCGATCGGCCAGGGGTACGTGGAGTCCAGCCCGCTCCAGGTCCACGGCATGACGACGATGATCGCCAACCAGGGCAAGCTGCTGCGCCCGCGCGTGGTGCGGCAGATCGTCGACTCGGACGGCAACGTCGAGAAGACGGCCAAGCCGGAGGTCGTGCGGAGCGTCGAGGTCGATCAGCGGTTCATCCAGGCGACCATCGACGGCATGGAGCTGGGCTTTGCATCGGGGCTGCTCAAGGACTACCGCATCCCCGGGCTGAGGATCGCCGGGAAGACCGGTACGGCTGAGTACGGGCAGGCCACGAACCCGCAGGGCGAGCTGCCGACCCACGGCTGGTTCACCGGCTTCGCCCCCGTCGAGGATCCGAAGGTCGTGGTGACGGTCTTTGTGGAGCGCGGCTCAAGCTCGCGCGACGCCGCACCCATCGCCATGCGGATCATCCGCCACATCTTCGGGTTCCCGGACGTGCCGCCAAAGCCGCCGACGCCCACCCCACAGACGCCGCCAGGGCCAGGCGCGTCGCCGGCCCCAGCGCCTGCCCGGCCGCAGGTTGGCGTGCCGGTCGGCCCGAGCGGGCAGGGCGCGCCGGGCAGCGCCCCGCAGCCCGCCCCCGCGCCGGCGGCGGCCCCTGCCCCCGCGCAGACCGCGCCGGCGGCTCCGTCTGCGCCCGGTGGCCCCACCCAGCCGGCCCGTCAGCCGGCCGCCGCCCCGACCGCCGCGCCGCGCGCACCCGCAGCCGCGCCGGCGCCCACGGCAGCGCCCCGCGGGGCGCCGCCGGCCGCGCCGCCGCCAGCCGCGCCCGCACCCAACAACGGCGGCTCGTCCGGACCCGGCCTGTTCAACCCGTCGTTCCCGGCGTCCGCGCCGAAGCCCCGGAACTGAGCCCGCCGACCCAGGCCCCCACACCACGTTGAGACCACGGCCCTGAGAGCGCGCGCCCGGTCACAACGACCGGGCGCGCGCGTTGTGCGCTCTGGCCGAAGAACGGCGCCGCCAGCCTCGCTATCATGGATGGTACGTACTACATGTACCATGCAGCGACGGAGGGGGCGGCCATGCGCATCGGGTCTGAGGGCAACCACATCGTCGACGTCAAGCGGCGCGGCTGGCGCGGCGCCTTCGACTTTGCCCGCGAGCACGGGCTGGAAGGCATCTTCTTCAAGTCGATCTTCGATCTCAGCCCCACCCTGGACTACGGCGAGCTGCGCGAGGCGAAGGCGTACGCCGACTCGCTGGGGATGTACATCGAGGCCGGCGTGGGCCGGATCAACCCGTACAACATCCCCGAAGACCCGCACGTCCGTCAGTTCGGCGGCGGCGACTACCGCCTGGCGATGGAGCAGATGATCCGCGCCTGCCGCGAGATCGACTGCGTCAGCCTGTGGGCCGAGACGGCCGGCATCCAGCGGCACACCTCGCAAGGCATCTTCATCGTGGACCGCTTCCGCACGGACGCGCCGTGGTCGGATCAACTGGCCGCGACGGCGAAGTTCCTGAAGATGCTCCGGCCGGTCCTGCTGGATCTCGGCTGCAAGATCAGCATCGAGACCCACGAGGACGTGACCTCATTCGAGGTGGTGCGGCTGGTGGAGGAGGTCGGCGCGGACGTGACCGGCATCACCTTCGACACCGGCAACGTGCTGGCCCGCTGCGAGGATCCGGTCGCCGCCGCCCGGCGCGTCGCACCGTACTGCCTGACGACGCACACCAAGGACGGCATCCTCTTCTTCGACGAGCACGGGCTGGTGCGCCAGAATCGGGCCTGCGGCGAGGGCGTCGTCGACTGGGACACGGTCATCGGCATCCTGGCCGAGCACAACCCGGACCTGAACCTCTCGCTCGAAGACTCCAGCAAGCGGATGCCCATCGAGATCTGGAATCCAGCGTGGCAGGCCGGCCACCCCGATCTGACCGTCGCGGAGATGGCCGAGCTGGTGCGGCTGGCGAAGCGCTGCGAAGCGGGCATCGCGGCCGGCGTGGTTGTGCACCCGGACGCCTACGACGCGATCCCCTACGAAGAGACGTCACTGGACGGCATCCACAAGAGTCAGGCCCACCTGCGGCCCATCCTCGAACGACGCGGCCTGGCGGCACGTCAGCCGGCGGCCGTCTGACCCATCCACCAGTGACCCACCCACCAGGGAGGTGAGCGCATGCGAATCGGAAGCGAAGGCGATCACATCGTCAATGCCAGGGCGCGGGGCGGCATCGGGTCGCTGGCGTTCGCGCACGAGCAGGGCCTTGAGGGGGTCTTCTTCAAGAGCATTCTCGACATCAGTCCAACGCTCGACCCCGGCGAGCTGCGCGAGGCCCGCCAGTACGCCGACGCGCACGGGCTGTACCTCGAAGTTGGCATCGGGCGGGTCAACCCGTACAACACCGCCGAGAGTCCGCACGTCCGGCAGCTCGGCGGCGGCGACTACCGCCTCGCCATGATCAAGATGATCGAGGCAGCCCGTGCCATCGGCTGCACCGAGCTCTGGGCCGAGACGGCCACCTACAAGAAGTCGCACGACACGTACTTCGTCTTCGACCGCTTCCGCACGGATGCGCCGTGGGCGGACCAGCTGGCCGCCACGGCGAAGTTCATCTCCTCGCTGCGGCCGGTCCTGACCGATCTCGGCTGCCGCGTCAACGTCGAGACGCACGAGGAGATCAGCTCGTTCGAGGTCGCCCGCATCTGCGAGACGGTCGGGCCGGACATCTGCGGCTGCACCTTCGACACGGCCAACGTGCTGGCGCGCGGCGAGGTCCCGATGGAGGCCGCGAAGCGCCTCGCGCCGTACGTCCACACGTCGCACATCAAGGACGGCATCCTGCTCTTCACCGAGCAGGGGCTGGCGTGGCAGTTCCGGCCCATCGGGCAGGGGGTCATCGACTGGGAAGTGATGATCGACGTGCTGGCCCCGCACAAGCCGGACCTGAACCTCTCGCTCGAGGACTCGAACGGCATCATGGGCATCCAGATCTACGATCCCGCGTGGCACGCCATGCACCCGGACCTGACGCCGCTGGAGCTTGGGCGGCTGGTGCAGCTTGCGAAGGTCTGCGAGGAGAAGATCGCGCGGGGGGAGATGCTGGACCCGTACGCCTACCTGGATATCCCGATGGAGGAGAAGCAGCTCCCGAATATGCGGGCGAGCAAGGCGCACCTGCTGGGTATCCTGGAGGCGCGCGGGCTGCGGCCGGCCCCGGCCGCGGTGTAGCAGGAGATCGTTCCTGCGCGCGTCCGTGGGAGGACGCGCGCACCCCCCATGTCATCCTGACCCCCCATGTCATCCTTCGCTTCGCTCAGGATGACAGCCGCGTCTTGCACATACATGCAAGAGCGGTGAGCGCCTCCGGCTATGCCACCGACGCGGCCGGGCTGCGGCGGGCCGGCCGGCCGTGCGGCGCGAGGCGCGCCCGGCCGTACGCAATGAACCCGGTCAGCCCGGCGAAGACCAGCGCGAACACTGCGTTGCCCGGCTCGTTGGCCAGCAACTGATACCCCATGCCGCCAAGGGCGATCAGCGTCAGCCCGAGCGCCGCCAGCGGCGTCAGCCAGGTCTGGATCTTCAGCGCGCCGGGGAGGATCAGCCCGAGACCGCCGAGCACCTCTGCCACGCCGATGAACACCAGGAACGCATGGGGCAGCGGAATCGGCATCGGGAGCGCGTCCAGCGGCAACAGCAGCTTTGGGGCGCCGCTCGCGACGATGAAGAAGAGACCCATCAGCACCTGGAGCACCCACAGACCAACGTTCATGACCCTACTCCCTCTCACCTGTCCGACTGATGCGGCGCGGCACTGCCTCCCGCGCCACTGGGGCGTTCAGCATGGCTGTACCGATGTTCAGTTGGGCCGGACGAGGCGGCATCCGAGACGTGAACGAGAGGCAGGGCGGTCTGTAGCCGGGCCGTCGTGCCCGCGTTCTCGGGGCCTACCCCTTGAGACCGGACAGCGCCACGCCCTCCACCACCTGCCGCTGGAGCACCAGGAACAGGATCAGCAGGGGCAGCACCGATACGCAGGCGGCGGCGGCCAGCAGGTGGTACTGGATGCCGTAGTACCCCGAGAAGAACGAGAGCGCCAGCGGCAGCGTCCGCATCGTCTCGTCGCGGGTGACCAGCAGCGGCCACAGGAAGTTGTTCCAGGTCGCGATGAACCGGATCAGCGCCAGCGTCACCAGCGCTGGCGTGATGATCGGCAGGATCACCGCCCAGAGCACCCGGACCTCGCCGGCCCCGTCGATGCGGGCGGCGTCCAGGTAGTCGGAGGGGATCGTCTCGCAGAACTGGCGGATCAAGAAGATGCCCAGGATGCTCACCAGCTCGGGCGCCATCAGCCCGAGGTAGGTGTCCACCAGCCCCACCTTGTTGAAGATCAGGTAGAGCGGGATCGCGCTGACCTCGAACGGCAGCATGATCGTCGCCAGGATCAGGGTGAACAGGATCTCCTTGCCCGGCACCGGCAGCTTGGCGAAGGCGTACCCGCCGAGCGTCGAGAAGATCAGCGTGGAGATCGTCGCGCCGATGCCGACGACGAACGAGTTCATGATGTAACGCCAGAACGGGCGCTCCGTGAAGATCTGGGTGTAGTTGGCGACGTTGAGCGGGTTGTCAGGCCACCAGCTCACGGGGATGCGGTGCACCTCGTGCAACTCCTTCAGCGAGGTCAGCACCATCCAGATGAACGGCTGTGCCATGAACAGGGCGAACGCGATGAGAACGGTGTAGAGCACGACGCGCCCGACCAGCCGCCCGAGCCGCACCCGCGACACAGACCGCCGGCCCGGCCGACTCGTCAGCCGCTCCGCCACCGGGACCGCCGAGGCCGACTGGCTCATCGGGCCACCTCCGGCGTCTGCCCCTGACCGTTCCTAATACTCGACCGCACGGGTCAGCACCTTTCGCTGGACGACGGAGACGATCAGGATCGCCACGAACAGGTAGATCGAGGTCACGGCGGCCTCGCCCATGTTGTTCCAGCGGAACGCCTGGTCGTAGACCTGCATCACGACCGTGCGGCTGGCGTCGGCCGGGCCGCCAGATGTTGCGACGTACGGCAGCGCGAAGATCCGCAGCGCGTGGATCGCCTCCAGCACCGCCACCAGCACGATCTGCGGGTTAAGCAGCGGCAGGGTGATCCGCCAGAAGCGGTCCCACCCGCTCGCGCCGTCGATCTCCGCCGCGTCGTAGTAGTCCCGTGGGATGCCCTCAAGCCCGGCCACGAAGATCACCATGTCGAAGCCGAGCCGCGCCCAGATGTCGATGACGGCCAGCGAGGGGATCACCTGCTCGGTGCTGCTCAGCCACTGCTGGCGCGGCAGCCCGACCGACATCAGCAGGCTGTTGAACACGCCGATGGTCGGGTTGTAGAGGTAGAGCCACATGTACGCCACGGCCACCAGCGAGGTCACGACGGGCAGGAAGTAGACCAGCCGGAACAGGTTCCGGCCGCGCACGCCCACGCTGCTCTGGAGCGCCATCGCGACGGCCAGCGCGCAGATGATCGTGCCGGGCACCTCCAGCAGCGTGAAGTAGACCGTGTTGACGACCGTGCTCCAGAAACGGTCATCGGTGGCGACGTAGTAGTAGTTCTCGAACCAGACGAAGGCGCGCGGCCCGTCCAGCCCCCAGTCCACCATCGAGAGGTAGAGGGCGTAGACGGCCGGCGCGCCGAACATCAGCACGACGTACAGGATCGACGGGAAGAGAAACACGACCGCGATGCGCTTCTGGCGCTGGTAGATCGTGCGTCCGGTGATGACAGCACCCAGGTTGATGGCCACGGCTGGCTGCCCTACCGCCGCGTCATGATGCGGTCGACGTCCGATGCCGCCGCGTCGAGCGCTTCCTTCGGCTTGCGCTTGCCGAGCGCCGCCTCTTCGATGCCCCGCCCGATGCGGTCCGCGATCTGGTTGATGCGCGGGTGATCGTAGTACGGCCCAGGAGGCGCGGCCATGATCTGCTGCATCACCTTGTAGTCGCGCCGCTCCGAGATGTACGGATCGGTGTAGCTGTCGGTCAGGATCGGGAGGTACTTCTCCAGCTTCGCCACGGCCAGGTCGTGCTCGCGGACGTTGATGAAGTCGAGCCACTTCATCGCCATGTCCTTGGCCGGCGACTTCTTGTAGACGATCATCGACCAGTTGAAGAGGAGGCTGATGCCCGGGTACGCCTTCTCCTTCGGCAGCAGGACAGTGTCGAACTTGACATTCGGACCACGGTCCTTCATCGCCCCGACGTACCAGGACTCGCGGAAGATCATCGAGGCGACGCCACCCGCGAACTGATCCTCCGGGTTGCCGAGCTGCGGGTTGGCCGCCTTGTCGGTGTGGATCAGGTTGGTCACGAACTCGAGCGCCTCGACGGCCTCGGGGCCGTTGGTGGCGCCGGTCGCCTTGGTGGCGTCCTCGGCGTAGAGCCGGCCGCCAAAGGCGTGCAGGTACGGCAGGAACTTGTCCGCGATGCCGACCGGCGCGGAGGTCGCGCGGATGGTGTGGCCCGGGCGCGTGATCTCGCCGCTGGCGTCCTTCTTGGTCAGCTTGATGGCGGCCTCGCGCAGCTCCTGCATGGTCGTGGGCGGCCTGGCCGGGTCCAGCCCGACTTCCTGGAAGTGGTCCGTGTTGTAGATCAGCATCATGCCGAGGTCGGCGCTCAGCGGCATGCCGTGCCAGACGCCCTTGTACTTGTGGAACTGGCTGATCGCCTTGAGGACGTCCTTCTCGAACCGGTCGCTCAGCTCCTTCGGCAGCGGCTCGGCCACGTCCAGCGAGCCGGCGTAGTTGGCGACCTGTCCCTGGAACAGGTCGGGCGCGCCGCTGCCCGCCGAGAACGCCGCCACGTACTTGGCCTCGAAGTCGGCATAGGGGATCTGGACGGTGTTGACGGCGAGGTTCCCGCCGGGGAACTTCTGGGCCGTGGTCTCGCCCCAGTATCCGCCGATCTTCGTCCAGGTGTCGCTGTTGATCCAGATGGTGAGGGTCGTCTTGGCCGTGGAGGCGGGCGCGGCAGGCTTGGCAGCCTCGGCTGGCTTGGCGGCTTCGGCTGGCTTGGCCGGAGCCGCCGGGGCAGTCGTGGCGGCCGGCTGGGCGGCCGGGGCAGCCGGCTTGGCGGCTTCGGCAGGCTTCGCGGCCTCAGCGGGCTTGGCCGGCTCGGCGGGCTTGGCAGGGGCGGCAGCCGGTGGCGTGGAGCAGGCGGACAGGATCGCCAGACCGGACAGCAGTAACGATCCCTGGCCCAACAGGCGACGGCGCGAGAACGAACGCGCAGACATCAGAAGCTCCTCCATTGGACGTGCCCAACCCACACTGGCACTCGCGGCGACAATGACGCCTGCACGGTAGCACAGCCGCCGGGCGAGCGCACGCAGCGTCGCGCTCACCTCAAGGCGATCGCATGTTCGTTGGTGTCCCCGAAGCATCATGGAACGGGCGGTCGGGGACTGAAGTCCCCGCCTACAGTCACACCGTCGCTGCGCGACGGCCGTCGGGAACGGCAGGCACTGGTGCGACTGGCGCGTCGCGCAGCGACTGCAGGATCGTAGGCGGGGCTTTCAAGCCCCGACGAGGCGGCACGACGACATCAACATGCGATCGCCTTGAGGCGAGCGCCAGGGCGATTGCATGTTGAGCACCTCGTGCAGCGGCGTTTCGGGAACACCAACGAACATGCAATCGCCCGGGCAAGCGACCCGCGCAACGGCGCAACGCCCCTGTGCCATTGCCGCGCGCCCCGAGCGATTCCACGAAGCAGCGATTGACATTTGCGACAGCAGGGGGTACGCTAACACTATTCGCAACATAGGGACAGATGCGACAGACTTGTCGCATAAGAGCGGGAGGCGACCATGGGGCAGGGGCGGTCGCGGTGGCGGCTGACAATAGCGCTGGTACTTGGCATGCTTGCGCTTCCCATCTGGGCAGATGGCGGAGCGGCGCGCGCGGCGGCGGGTGGGCCGACAGCCGCGCCGGTCATGCAGCAGCGCCAGCGGGACGAGCGTGCGCCCGGTTTTCGGGCGCCGGACGTGGCGATCCGCGAGCAGAAGCAGGCGAAGCTCGACAGCACCCTGGCGCTGGTGTCGAGGGCGGCCGGCGGGCGCGGCGACCAGAACCCGCTGGATGTCGCGCGGTCACGCGAGGTTGACGTTGTCCACAATGCGCTGGTGAGAGTCGTCGTCGAGAGCGCCGGGGCGCGCCAGCAGGCCATCAACGCGGTCCGCGCGGCCGGCGGGGTGGTCGAGGCCGAGTATCGGGATCTCGTGCAGGCGCTCGTGGCGCCCCAGCAGCTCGACGCCCTGGCTGCCGATGGTGGCGTGGCCTACGTGCGCCAGCCGGCCCGGCCGTTCCACGATGCCGTGGGCGGCGAGGGGGTGGGCGCGTCCGGAGCCTCAGGCTGGCACGCCGAGGGGTTCACCGGCCAGAACGTCAAGGTCGGCGTGATCGACGCTGGCTTCACGGGCTACCAGACACGGCAGGCGCAGGGTGACCTGCCGAACAACCTGACGCTGGTCGACTTCTGCGGCGGCCAGACGACGCCCGCCGGCGGCGAGCACGGCGCCGCCGTGGCCGAGATCGTCTACGAGATGGCGCCCGGCATCCAGCTCTACCTGCTCTGCATCGGCACCGAAGTGCAGCTCGGGCAGGCCAAAGACTATGCCAAGGCCAACGGCATCTCGATCCTCGTCATGTCGATGAGCTGGTTCAACACCAGCCGAGGCGATGGCACCGGCTCGGCCTCCTCGCCGAACGCCACCGTGGCCGACGCTCGCGCAAACGGCATCCTCTGGGTCAACTCGGCCGGGAACCGGGCGCAGCAGCACTACGGCGCGTTCTTCAACGACTCGGACAGCAACGACGCCCACAATTTCAACGGCACGGATGAGGGGAACACCATCCCGCTGGCGGCCGGGCAGACGACCTGCATCTTTCTGCGCTGGGACGCCTGGCCGACCACGAACCAGGACTTCGACCTCTACCTGACTGTGTCGCAAACGGGGACGATCGTGGCGTCGTCCGTTGGGGATCAAACCGGCACCCAGCCGCCCACCGAAGGGCTGTGTTACACCAACAGCACCGGGGTCAGCCAGAACTTCGCGATCTTCATCGACCGGTTCAGCGCGACGACGAATCCCTACATGGATCTGTTCATCACGCCCGGCCCGAATCTCGAATATCAGGTGCCCACGGGCAGCGTTACCGAGCCGGGCACCTCACCGAACGTGATGACCGTCGCGGCGATCTGCTGGCAGAACGACCGCCGTGAGGACTACAGCAGCATCGGCCCGACGATTGACGGCCGCATCAAGCCTGACATTGCCGGACAGACCGCCGTGTCCTCAGGCTCGTTCGGGCCGTGGTCCTCCTGTCCCGGTGGCAGCAACGGGCAGGGCGGCTTCAACGGCACCAGCGCCGCGACGCCGCATGTGGGCGGGGCGGCGGCCCTGGTCAAGGGCGCGAACCCATCCTTTACGCCGGCGCAGCTCCAATCGTTCCTCGAAGGGCGCGCCACCGAGCTTGGCCCCGCCGGCAAGGACAACCTCTTCGGCTCGGGGAAGCTGCAACTCGGGGCCGCCCCGCTCCTGCCGGTCGCCTGCTCGCCCCGACCGGCCGTCACCATCCAGACGACGGTCAGCGGCGGACGCCAGAGTGTCCACGTGACGGTGACTGGGGCGAACAACCGGCTCCTCTCGATCAGCTTTGGTGCGCCCGGGCGCCCGCCTGTCAACGCGCTGCTGGATCTGCCGGATGGCAGCATTGGCGTGACCGGCACACCCATCTGGACGGCCGGTCCCGGCGTCACTCAGACGACCTTCTACGTGCGGCGGCAGGCGGCCGGCCCGGTCACGGTGCCGTTCGTGGTGGCGGACCGCTGCGGCGCCTGGACGACATTCGTGGGCGGCGGGGCCAGCGCGACAGGCTTCTGATCCTCCCACACCTACCCCAGAAAGGGGGCCGAGGACGGGCCTCTCTCCGTACCGGCCCCGGCCAGTACTCCCGGCTCCCGCCGGCGGTACCAACGGATCATCCTTGGGCTGTAAGCCACAGCGTTTCGGTGTGCAGACGACGGAGTTCGTCGCCCAACCAGCAGGCATGCCCAGTAACCGCCTGGTGGACGGGGACGTCCATGGATGGAGCACACCACCTGGCGATGACGCGGAAGACAGGACGCCATCGGCCGGCGCCGGTTCGGCGCACACCGACGGAGAAGCTGGCGACACCCGCGACGCGCCCGGGGCCGGGCGCGCTCGCGGGTAGCTGCACTGCACAGGCGACCCCGCTGCTGACCGCCCTCCTGACCGAAGGCGTGCAACATCATCAGGCAAGTCGCCTCGCCGACGCCGAGGCCGCCTACCGGCAGGTTCTCCAGCTGCAGCCAAACCAGCCGGACGCCTTGCACCTGCTCGGCGTCCTGGCGCACCAGGCTGGCCGGCACGCGGTCGCGGTGGAATTGATCGGGCAAGCCATCGCCGGCAATCGGCGCGTCGCCTCGTACCACGGCAACCTGGGCGTGGCGCTGCAGGCGCTCGGACGCGTCGACGAAGCGGCGACCAGTCTGCGGAAGTCGGTCGAGCTTGACCCAACCTCTGTGGACGGTCACTACAACCTCGGCGTCGCGCTGCAAGCGCTCGACCGCCACCAGGACGCTGTTGCCAGCTATCAGCGGGCACTGCGGCTGGCGCCAGGGCACCTGAGCGCGCGCTACAACCTCGGCAACGCGCTGCTGGCGCTCGACCAGCTGTCCGATGCCGCGGCCGCCCACCGCGCGGTGCTCGCCGCTGCACCGGACCACGCGCCCGCCCAGCTCGGGCTCGGGGTCGCGCTCCAGCGACTCGGGCAGCACGCCGAGGCGCTCGCCGCGTTCACGCAGGCCGTGGCGCTCAACCCGAACGACGCCGCCGCGCTCACCAACCTCGGCATCGCGCTGCTCGCGGAAGGCCACGCCGACGAGGCGATCTCCCAGCTCGACCGGGCCGTCAGGCTCGCGCCGGACAATGCGAACGCCTGGCTCACGCTCAGCCGCGCCCGACTGACCCAGGGTGACACCGAAGCTGCGCTTGTCGCGTGGAAGCGCGCGACGGATCTGGCGCCGTCGTCTCCGGAGGCGCTCCACGATCTCGGCGCTGCCCTGCAGGCCGCGGGCCGCCCGGCCGAGGCTCGGATATGCTTCGAGAACGCGCTTGCGCTCCGTCCCACCTACGCCGAGGCGCTCTACGCCCTTGGCGTGGTGCACCAGAGCATGGCCCAGTTTGACGACGCCGTGCGTTGGTACCGGCAGGCCCTGACGGTACGGCCGGATCACGCCCAGACGCACAACAACCTGGGCAACACGCTGGTGATGCTGGGGCGGCTCGACGAGGCGCTGGTCAGCTACCGCGCCGACCAGGAGCTGCGCCCAGACAACCCGGCCTCGGCCTCAAACGTACTGCTGGCGCGTCAGTACGATCCCAGCGTGGACCGCCAGACGCTCGCCGGCGCGGCGCGAAGCTGGAACGCCCGGTTCGCGGCTCCGCTCGCGGCGGCTGCTCGCCCTCATCAGAACGGGCCAGACCCAGATCGCCGACTGCGCATCGGCTATGTCTCGGCCGACTTCCGTCGCCACCCGGTCAGCTACTTCGCCGAGCCGATCCTTCGCGCCCACGATCCGGCCGTTGTTGAAGTGTACTGCTACGCGAACGCTGATCGCGAGGATGAGCTGACCGCGCGGATACGGTCGAGCGCCCAGGTCTGGCGTCGTATCAGCAACCTTGACGACGAGCAGGCTGCCGACCTGATCCGCGCTGACGAGATCGATCTGCTGGTCGACCTCAGCGGCCACACGGCTGGCCATCGCCTGTTGACCTTCGCGCGGCGGCCGGCGCCGGTGCAGGTGAGCTGGCTGGGCTACGTCGACACGACTGGCCTGGACGCTATCGACGCGGTCATCGCGGATCGCTTCTTCTGCCCGCCGGACGATGCGTGGTCATTCACCGAAAAGGTCGTTCGGCTTCCGGGAGTGCGCTGGTGTTACGCTGGCCCAGACGGCGCGCCACCCGTGTCGGAGCTGCCGGCCCTCCGTCGCGGCTCGGTCACGTTCGGCTGCTTCAACAAGCTGGCCAAGGTGACGCCCGCGGTGATCGCCCTCTGGGCCGACGTCCTACGGGCAGTGCCGGGGGCGCGTCTGCTGCTCAAGTCTGGCGGGCTGGACAGCCCAGATGCCCGAGATCGCTATCTCCGGCTGTTCGCCGAGCACGGCATCGGCGGCGAGCGCCTCGACCTCCGTGGCAACTCGGCGCACACCGACTACCTCTCGACGTACGCCGAGGTCGACATCGGGCTCGACCCATTCCCCTTCAACGGTGGCACCGTGACCGCTGAATCGCTCTGGATGGGCGTGCCGCCGGTCACCCTGCGCGGGGACCGGCCGGCCGGGCGGATGGGCGCAGCCCAGCTGAGTGCCATCGGCTTGCCAGAGCTGATCGCTGCGACACCCGCCGACTATGTGCATATCTCCGCCGGCCTGGCGGCCAATCTGCCCCTCCTGGCCGCCCTGCGTCGCGATCTCCGGGCGCGCCTCCAGACCTCCGCCCTGGGCAATGTCCCGGCGTTCACCCGCGACCTGGAGGCAGCCTACCGGGACCTCTGGCGCGCGTGGTGCGGCGACCGAGGCCGCCCCGCTTGCTGAGGTCGCCCCGCTTGCTGAAGCTGAGGTGATCTACCCCCGGGTCCGCGCCGCCTGAAAGTCCTGGCCTGAGATCGACGGTCTTCGCCCCGCCCCTGCTGCCTACACCGAGAACGGCAGCCCTTCTGGGAACGTGTCCCGCGGCTCGTAGCCGATGACCTCACGCGCCAGCTCGATGCTCATGCGCGGGCGGCCGGTCGGAAGGCTCGTCGCCTGGAGGATCACCGATGTACCGGGGGCGGGGTTCTCGGATTCGACGCACCGCGTGAAGAAGCGGTCAGAGTCGTCGTGGCTGAAGTAGATGTCCCGGCCGCGCTCGCTGGCCTTCAGCCGTGTGGCCTCGTCGATGTTGCGCGGCAGCCAGCCGATCCGCACGCTGATCACCGACAGGTTGTGGACGCGCGCGTACATGTCGCCGGCCGCCTCGGACCAGACCTTCGTCAGGGCGTAGTGGTTCACCGGTTTCGGCCCATCTTCGACCACCACGGCACGGTCGAGGTCGCGGTGGCCGCTGATCACCTGGACGGTGCTGGCCAGTACCAGCCGCTTGACGCCAGACTCAGCCGCCGCCTCGCAGATGTGGTAGAGCCCGACGACGTTGGGGCCGAGCAGCACCTCGATGAAGTCGGCAGGGTTCGGGTAGGCGCCGAGGTGGATGATGGTGTCCATGCCGTCCACGGCCCGGCGGACAGCCTCGCGGTCTGCCAGGTCGCCTTCGACGTAGTCGGTCAGGCCCGGCGTGGGGCGTCGCGCAAAGCCACGGACGGTGTGGCCCCGCGCCAGGAGGGCGCGCGTGAGCGGCTGGCCGATGGCGCCGGTGGATCCAGTGACCAGCACGCGCCTCGGGCTGGCTGCGCGTTCGGCGTGTTCGGACATGGGGGGTGACGCTCCCTGTTCTTCCAGATGGCCACGCCGCCGCACTGCATGGACGTGGACCCGCCGAGAAGGATGCGCGAGGGCGGACCCGGCCGGCTACTGTGCCGTCGCCGTCAGCCCCGCTCGGCCACCAGGAAGAGGTAGTCGCCGCCGTCATGCTCGGATGCCTGCAGCACCCGGGCGAAGCGTCCCGTGTCGAGGTCATCCGCGAGCCGCGCGCACCCTTGCGCGACCTCGTCGGGCGAGGCGAGGTTGGCAAACGTCGAGATGCCGGCCCGCACGCGCGGATCGAGGTAGAGGGCCGGACGGTACTTGAGCGCGTACAGGAACCAGTCCTGCACGTCCTCGGTGACGGTCCACGGCTCCAGGCGCACCCGGCCAAAGCCGGCCGCCGCCAGCTGCCTGACGGACTGCTCGACGGGCGGCATCTGGCGCGTCGCGCGCTCCATCGCCCGCGGAAAGTACTCGTTCAGCCAGTAGCGGCGCATCTGCTGGCGGTCAGCGGTGAAGAACACGAGCCGCCCATCCCCCAGCACCCGCCCGATCTCCCGGAACGCCTGCTCAGGCTGCCGGAAGTGGTGGAGGGCCATCGTGCAGACGGCCGCCCCGAAGGCATCCCGAGCGAACGGCAGCGCGGTGACGTCGCCGTTGACCCAGCGGACCGTGCTGGGCTTGGCGCGCGCGGAGGTCAGCATCTGCTGGGAGACGTCAACGCCGGTCAGCGCGAGATTGGCCTCAGACAGGGCCACGGTGTAGTTGCCGGTCCCACAGGCGACATCCAGACAGGGCGTCCCGCTCGGCACGGCCAGCAGCCGCACGAGGCGCCGCACGATGCCGGGATCCGCCCGCCGCGTCGTGTCGTACCCTGCACCGATCTGGTCGTAGAGGGCCATGTGGCTACGCTTCACCCGCGAGCACTGCATCGACAGCCGCCCGAATCACTGGGTGGACTACGCTTCACGCTCGCGGCGCATCTGCTCGCGGACCTCTTGCACAGCGAGCGCCGAGATGCGGTCGCTCTCCTCGGGATCTTCACCCGCGAATGCTGCACCGATTCGTTCCAGCGTAGCGAAGAACGCTTCACGTCGGGAGTCCAGGCGCCGCAATTGACGGAGATCCTCAAGGGAAACGAGGGCCGCTATGGCCACGCCATTCTCTTCGACCACGACGCGCTCGCCGTCCTGCACGACGGACGGCAACGCCTGACGCACGGCCTCGGCATCCACCGTCCGCGTGGCCCGACCTATCGATGGCTCTGCCGCCATGTCTCCCCCCAGGTCAAACGCGCTGCGTGAAGTATCGCACGTCTCGACGCCAGATCGAGACAGATGGACGAGCCTCGGCGCCGGGGGGTTGCGTCAGCGCCAGGGGATCGGGTTCGCCCGGTACTCCGCGAAGCTCTGAAGCTGCGTGTCGCGCTGGGAGACCAGCGGATCGCTGACGGGCCACGGGACGGCCAGCTCTGGATCGTCCCAGGCGATACCGGCCTCGCCCTGCGGGTTGTAGAGCGTGTCCACCTTGTAGAGCACGTCGGCTGGCTCGTCGCCGAGCACGCAGAAGCCGTGCGCGAAACCCGGCGGAATCCAGAGCAGCTTACCGTTGAGGTCGCTCAGCTCGACGCCGTACGACCGGCCGTAGGTCGGTGAGCCGGCGCGGATGTCCACGGCGACATCCCAGATGCGCCCCCGCGGCACCCCCACGAGCTTGCCCTGGGCGGGCATGTGCTGAAAGTGCAACCCTCGGAGGACGCCCGGCCCCGACCGCGAATGGTTGTCCTGCGCGAAGGCGGTTGGCAGGCCGTGCTCGCGGAACCGCTCGATCTGGAACCGCTCGACGAAGAAGCCGCGCGCATCCCCATGCACGACCAGCTCCACGAGGAGCAATCCTTCAATGCCCGGACAGGAGACCTTCATGCACCCTCACAGATCGGCTCGTTCAACGCTCGCGGCGTGATAGTAGCGCACCGGCCCACCCGGCACTGAGTACCTCGTCTGCCATCACAGGGCGATTGCATGTTGATGTCGTCGTGCAGCCCCGTCGGGGCTTGAAAGCCCCGCCTACCATCCTGCAGTCGCTGCGCGACGCTCCAGTCGCACCAGTGCCGGCCGTTCCCGGTGTCCGTCGCGCAGCGACGGCGTGACTGTAGGCGGGGACTTCAGTCCCCGACCGCCCGTTCCATGATGCTTCGGGGACACCAATGAACATGCCATCGCCCTGCGTCGTGCCGCCGCGTCGGGGCTTGAAAGCCCCGTCTACACTCATGCAGTCGCTGCGCGACGCTCCAGTCGCACCAGTGCCTGCCGTTCCCGACGGCCGTCGCACAGCGACGGCGTGACTGTAGGCGGGGACTTCAGTCCCCGACCGCCCGTTCCATGATGCTTCGGGTACACCAATGAACATGCAATCGCCCTGTCTGCCATCAAGGTACTCAATGTTGGCATGAGCTATCTGACACGGACTCGGGCGCGGGTCACCACGAGAAAGAGATGCATCACTGATGCGTGGGCACGCAGCACATCGTCAAGACGACGAATGAGTTGCGTCGTGGTGACCTCTCCGAGACGCAGGAGGAGCACCCCGGAGTGTGGAAGGCCTTCTCGTACAACCATTTCACCGAAGTCTCGGCCATTCGTGATGACCACCCGCTGCTCGCGCGCGGCGATCTCCAGAGTCTCGCGATCCTTCAGCGAGAAGGGGTAGTCTTGCCCGATCGCAGTCACATCGTGCCCGAGTTGGCGAAGATGCGGTGCGATCTGATGGTTTGTGCTCTCGTCCAGGAGGAACCGCAGGTGCAGCCCCGGCTGCGGCCGATCCACTGAACGGCTGCTACGCCGCGCCACGTCGCTTCTGGCGACGTACCTGATCTCCAGCAAACGCAAGTACAGCCTTGAGATCATCGATGGTCAGGCGAGGATAGGCCGCGAAGAGATCGTCCAGGTCAGGATTCGCCGCAAGGTGATCCAGGACGGCCTCAACGGTGATTCGTGTGCCGCGGACGATTGGCTTGCCCACCATGATCTCAGGATCCTGGACGATGCGGTCGATGTAGACAGGACGCGAGACGGCCATCAGGGCACCCCCACGGCAATGGTACCGCACAGCGGGATTGACCCGGCGAGGCGCCATGACACAGGCCAGAGGCCCGAGAGAGTGATCTCCCTCGGGCCTCTGAGCATCTACCTATGCAGACGAGTACCGGTGCGGCCTACCAGCGCGGGCCGAACGGGTCGCGCGGGCGGTCGCCGCCGGAGCCGCCCTCGCGCGGGGGACGGTCCTCGCCGCCCTCGCGGCGCGGCGGGCGCTCCCCACCCTCACGGCGCGGCGGACGGTCGCCACCCTCGCGGCGCGGACCACGATCCCCGCCGCCACTGTAGCCGGTGCTGCCACCGCCACCACCGAAACCACCCTCGCGGCGCGGCGGACGATCGCCGCCCTCACGACGCGGCGGCCGGTCGCCGTAGCCACCTTCGCGGCGCGGACCACGGTCCCCGCCGCCGTCACGACCGTAGCCACCGCCATCACGGCGCGGGCCACGATCGCCACCGTCGCGCGGGCCACGGTCGCCACGCGGGCCGCCGAAGCCACCCTCACGACGCGGCGGACGGTCGCCAAAACCGCCCTCGCGGCGCGGCCGGCGCTCGCCGCCCTCACCATCGCCGCCCTCGCCCTCGGCCGTCGCACCGCCCTCTGGGCCGGTCTCCTCGCCCGGATCGAGCAGCGCCCGCCGCGAGAGGTTGATGCGGCCCTGGCGGTCGATCTCGGTGACCAGGACGGTGATCTCGTCGCCCACGTTCACCACGTCCTCGACGCGCGGGACGCGGTAGTTCGCCAGCTCGGAGATGTGGACGAGGCCTTCCTTGCCCGGCAGGATCTCGACGAAGGCGCCGAACGCCATCAGCCGCGTCACCTTGCCGGTGTAGATGGTCCCCGCCTCGACGTCCTTCGTCAGCCGCTCGATCCAGTCGATGGCCTTCTTGGCGTTCTCGCCGTTGTTCGACCCGATGAGCACTGTGCCGTCGTCCGAGACGTCGATGGTGCACTTCGTCTCTTCGACGATCTTGCGGATCATCTTGCCGCCAGGGCCGATGACGTCGCGGATGCGATCCGGGTTGATGTTGATCTTGGTGATACGCGGGGCGAACTCGGAGAGCTGGGTGCGCGGGCGCTCGAGCGCCGCCAGCATCTTGCCCATGATCCAGAGGCGGCCCTCGCGCGCCTGCGCCAGCGCCTCCTGGAGCACTTCGGTGGTCAGGCCCTGGACCTTGATGTCCATCTGCAGGGCGGTGATGCCCTTCTCGGTGCCTGCAACCTTGAAGTCCATGTCGCCGAGCGCGTCCTCAAGGCCTTGGATGTCCGAGAGGATGGCGTAGGCGCCGTCCGCGTCGGTGATGAGGCCCATCGCGACGCCCGAGACCGGGGCCGTGATCGGGACGCCCGCGTCCATCAGCGCGAGGGTGCTGCCGCAGGTGCTGCCCATCGAGCTGGAGCCGTTCGAGGAGAGCACCTCGGAGACGACACGCACGGTGTACGGGAAGTCCGGCTTGGCCGGCAGCACCGCTATCAGGCCGCGCTCGGCCAGCGCACCATGCCCGATGTCCCGGCGGCCAGGGCCGCGCAGCGGGCGCGTCTCGCCCACCGAGAACGGCGGGAAGTTGTAGTGGTGCATGTACCGCTTCGGGTCATCCAGGCCGATGCTGTCGGTGCGCTGCTCGTCGGCCTCGGTGCCGAGGGTCGCAATCGAAAGCACCTGGGTCTGCCCGCGCGTGAAGAGCGCCGAGCCGTGGACACGCGGCAGAATGCCGACCTCACAGGTGACCGGGCGGATCTGGGTCAGGGTGCGGCCGTCCGGGCGCTTGCCCTTGTCCAGGATGTTCCGGCGGACCGTCTCCTTCTCCAGCGAGCCGAAGACCTTCGCTACCTGCTTGGTGTCGTAGGTGTCGGCGAAGTGCTTGATGACCTCGCGGCGCAGCTCCTTGGTGCTGTCCTCGCGGGTGGCCTTGTCCGGATCGTAGATGGTCTCTTCGAGCCGGCTGCCGATGAAGCTGCTGACCGCCTGCACGATCTCGTCGGGCACCTTGGGGGCCACGAACTCGCGCTTGGGCTTGCCGGCCGCCTGCTGCAGCTCGGCCTGAAGCTCGCAGATCTTGCGGATCTCGGCGTGCGCGGCGTCGAGCGCCTCAAGGATGATGTCCTCGGGGACTTCCTTCGCGCCGGCTTCCACCATCAGGATCGCGTCGGCGGTGCCGGCAACCATCAGGTCGAGATCGGAGTAGGCCATCTCGGACATCGTCGGGTTGATGACGATCTCGCCGCCGATCAGGCCGACGCGCACGCCGCCGACGGGGCCGTAGAACGGGATATCGGAGATGGAGAGGGCGGCCGATGCGCCGACGATCGAGCAGATGGCCGGGTCGTTGACCTGGTCGGCCGCCAGGACGGTCACGATGACCTGAACGTCGTTGCGATAGTCCTTGGGGAAGAGCGGGCGCAGCGGCCGGTCGGTGAGACGGGCGGTGAGGATAGCGTTCTCGGTCGCCCGGCCCTCCCGCTTGATGAAGCCGCCCGGGATCTTGCCGGCGGCGTACATCTTCTCTTCAAACTCGACCTGCAGCGGGAAGAAATCGATACCCTCGCGCGGCTCGTCGGAGGTCGTCCCCGTGGCCAGGATGACCGTCTCGCCGTAGGTGACCAGGACCGCGCCGCCAGCCAGGCCCGCCATGCGCCCGGTTTCGAGCGTCAGTTGCCGCCCGGCGAGATCCATTGAAAGTCGAGTAACTGCCATGATGCTCCTCGTTCGTTCCGCGAGCGCCGCGCACACGCCCGCTGCACCCGTGGGCAACCTGCTCCTGCCCACGCTCGACACAGACCGCCACCCTCGGCGGCAGAAAGGCACGCTCGGACTACACCTGCCCGAGGCCTGATGAACCGACGGCCGGCAGCAGGCCGGCCACGAACAGCGCGAAAGGGCGCCAGGATGCCAGGCGCGCAAGATCGGGGCAGGTGAGGACAGGCCGCGACCTCACAGCCGGGCTGCGCCGGCCATAGCGAGGAAGCCCGGACCTGGAAAGCGTCCGGGCGAGGTGGGCGCGAACAACACGCGCTACCACGGCCATGTGCTCACGAGCGCCGAATGACCACGACGCGCCGGCGTTCACGGTGCCAGGCGCGCACGGGCGAGACGGTCGGCTCGGGCTAGCGGCGCAGCCCGAGCGACGCGATAAGCTGCTGATAGCGCTCGTTGTGGGTCCGCGAGAGGTACGTCAGGAGGCGGCGGCGACGGCCAACCATCTTGAGCAGTCCGCGGCGGGAGTGATTGTCATGCTTGTGTGCGCTGAGGTGATCGGCAAGATCCTTGATCCGGCGCGTCAAAACCGCGACCTGAACCTCTGGGGATCCCGAATCGCCCTCATGGGTCTGGTACTGGGTGATGATCTCGCCCTTGGCCTCCGTCGTCAGGGGCACGCGTGTACTCCTCCTTCAGTCCCTGGCGGGCCACTTCCAGGCCCGGCCAACCGTTTCCACATCGTTTTCAATCGACTGCCTGACATAGTACCATGCGCCCTCGCGGACTCACCAGAGTACCGGAGCGTGGTGCAGGGCGATTGCCTGTTGGGTGTGTCGTGCCGCCGCGTCGGGGCTTGAAAGCCCCGCCTACGCTCCTGCAGTCGCTGCGCGACGCTCCTGTCTTACGTGTCGATGGTTGATCTGGTCCTTCGTCGCGCAGCGACTGCATGACGGTAGGCGGGGGTTGAAACCCCCGCCTGCGCGTCTCGTCGCGCTTCGGGAACACCAGCGAACATGCAATCGCCCTGGATGCGTGGTGTGCGCGCCCGCTTCCGGCAGCCTACCCGCCCAGATCCGCTCCGACCATCGCCCGGTAGCCGCGCACGAAGTCCGCGCCGTCCGCTGGCCGCTTCCCCTCCAGCATGACCTTGTCCAGCACCAGCACGCCTTCCCCCGTGAGCACCGCCGGCCGCTTCCCGACCAGGACGACGTGGCCGGGACTACCCTCACCCCCCTGCTCCCTCCGCTGCGCGGCGCGAACATCGGCTGCGCCGACGTCCCTGTGCGCGGGAGAGGGGTTGGGGGCGAGGGCCTCCTCTTCGACGTGCGCCGTCAGCACCTTCAGCCCTTTCCCCTGCCAGGTCGTGAAGGCGTCCGGCCAGCCACGATACGCTCGCACGCGCCGCTCAAGCTCGACGGCAGGCAGGGACCAGTCCAGCCGCGCGTCCTCGCGCTGGATCTTCGGAGCGTACGTCGCCAGCGCATCGTCCTGCGACTCGGGAACGATCTCGCCCGCCGCCAGCCGAGGCAGCGTCTCCGCCAGCAGCTCCCGCCCGACCACCGCGAGCCGCTCGGTCAGGGTGGGGGTGTCGTCCTGGAGGCCGATGGGCGTACTGCGGCGGGCGTAGACCGGCCCGGTGTCGAGGCCCACCTCCATCTGCATGATGCAGATGCCGGTCTCCGCATCCCCGGCCAGGATCGCCGCCGAGATCGGGGCGGCGCCCCGGTGGCGCGGCAGCAATGAAGCATGCACGTTGACGCAGCCGAGGCGCGGCAGGCCGAGCACCTCGCGGCGGAGGATCAGCCCGTAGGCCGCCACCACGATGATATCGGGCGCGGCGTCCCTGACTCGTGCGAAGGCGTCCGGCGGCTTGAGCGAGGGCGGCTGGAACAGCGGCAGGCCGCGCGCCCGGGCGAACGCGGCGACGGGCGGCGGGGTCGGCTGGCGTCCCCGGCCGGCCGGCCGATCTGGCTGCGCGAGCACCAGCGCCACGTCGTGGCCTGCTGCCAGCAGCCCCTCAAGCGACGGCACGGCAAAGACCGGCGAGCCCATGAAGACGATACGCAGAGTCATGGTGACCCCTCCTCTCGAATGTAATCGAGCGGGTCCGGGCATCGCGAGCGCCCGCGTTGACCTCCACGTCGGAGGACCGCTCGACGCGGCCCAGACGAGCGCTCCGGAGCCGCCTGAGGCCCGGAAGGGGGTGCTATACTGGCCGCGATTTCGGGGCTGAACCGACTTCCAGGCTGAGGAGACGAGCGATCACCGCGCCACGCCAGGCCGAATACCGCGTCGGGTTGAAAGACCTGCCCGAATCGGTCCGGCCGCGCGAGCGGCTGAGGCACGCGGGCGCCGGCGCGCTCTCCAACTCCGAGCTGTTGGCCATCATCTTGCGGACCGGAGGCCGGTCCGGCAACGTGCTGGACCTTGCCAACCGGCTGCTCGCCGATCTTGGTGGACTGGGTGGTATCAGCGCCGCCAGCATCCCAGAACTGTGCCGTTTTGATGGCGTTGGCGAGGTGAAGGCGATCGAACTGCAGGCGGCCTTTGAGCTTGGGAAGCGGCTGATCAGCCTCAACCCCGGCGAGCGGCCTCAGATCCGTTCTCCGCAGGACATCGCCAACCTGGTCAGGGCTGAGATGAGCGCCCTGGGCCAGGAACATCTCCGCGTCCTCCTGCTCAACACCAGGAACCACGTCATTGGCGCGCACGACGTCTACCGTGGCAGCCTGAACACGGCTGTCGTCCGCGTCGGCGAGCTTTTCCGAGAGGCGATTCGCCAGAACTGCGCCGCGATGGTGCTGGTTCACAACCACCCGTCCGGCGATCCGACCCCATCGCCCGAAGACGTCCACCTCACGGAACAGGTTGTCGAAGCCGGCCGCCTGCTCGACGTGGCCGTGCTGGACCATCTGATCATCGGGCAGGGGGATCCGGGGTTCGTGAGCCTGAAGGAACGTGGTCTGGGGTTTGGGCGAGACGGGCGTGGCAGGTAAGGCGACGCCATGTCCTGGAATCCGCTGAATGCTCTGCTTGGCCTGTTTTCCCGAGATATTGGGATAGACCTCGGCACAGCCAACACGCTGGTGCTCGTGCGCGGCAAGGGCGTCGCCATCAACGAGCCGTCGGTGGTGGCGATGAACCCGAAGACCAAGCGCGTCCTGGCCGTCGGCGGGGAGGCCAAGGAGATGGTGGGCCGGACGCCCGCGAGCATCGTGGCGGTGCGCCCGCTCAAGGACGGCGTCATCTCAGACTTCGACGTGACCGAGCAGATGCTCCGCTACTTCATCGAGAAGGTCCACGAGCAGTATGCTATCATCCCGCGCCCGCGCGTCGTGGTTGGCATCTCCTCGGGCGTCACCGAGGTCGAGCGGCGCGCCGTCCACGACGCCACCATCAACGCCGGCGCACGCGAGGCGTTCCTGATCGAGGAGCCGATGGCGGCCGCCATCGGGGCCGGCCTGCCGATCCACGAGGCGCAAGGCTCGATGATCGTGGACATCGGCGGCGGCACGACCGAGGTCGCCGTGATCGCCCTGGGCGGCATCATCGCCAGCCGCTGGATCCGGACGGCCGGCGACGAGATGGATGCCGAGATCATCACCCACATGCGCCAGCGCTACAACCTGCTCATCGGGGAGCGGATGGCTGAAGAGGCCAAAATCAAGGCCGGCGAGGGTGTCGAGGCGATCGGCGTGCGGGGGCGCGACTTGAAAACGGGGCTGGCTTCGGAGGTCATCATCAGCCCGGCCGAGGTCCGCGAGGCGATTGCCACCTCGGTGAACGCGATCCTCGACGCCGTGACGGACACCATCGAGGAGACGCCCCCGGAGCTGGTCGCCGATCTGATGGTGCGCGGCATCGTGCTGGCGGGCGGCGGCGCGCTGCTGCCGGGCCTTGTGGATCAGGTGCAGGAGCGGACGCGCATGCGGATCATCGTGGCAGACGATCCGCTCGGCTGCGTCGTGCGCGGGACGGGCAAGGTGCTCGGGGATCTGGACCGGATGCGGAAGGCGTTCGCCGAGAGCCAGGCGCGCCGGGTGCCGCCGCGCCACTGACCCTGGCATAACCATACGGATGTCACGCTACGCACCCCAGGATGCATCAGAAGCATGCCCGAACGAGCCGTGCACACCTCGATGTGTGCGCGCCCCGCGCGTACAGGCAGGCATCCGTCGCCGTCTGCACGACAACTCCGCTGTGCCCGTGCGCGCCCCGCGCGTACAGGCAGGCAGGGGTCTGCCTTCTGTCATCCTGAGTGGAGCGAGCCTGCGAGCGCAACGAAGGATCTCCCAGGAGGCGCCGTCAGTTGACACGTCAGCGGGAGAGATCCTTCGCAAGCTCAGGATGACAGGTGGCACGCCGCTCAGGATGACAGGTGGCACGCCGCTCAGGATGACAGGTGGCACGCCGCTCAGGATGACAGGTGGCACGCCGCTCAGGATGACAGGTGGCACGCCGCTCAGG
>JADZEM010000037.1 GCA_020850535.1 Chloroflexota bacterium | reverse complement strand
GATCAGCGCGAAGCAGGGCGGTGAGGCAGCGGCCCGGGTGGACAGTTCACTCCTCAACTTACCTGGCATAAGTAACACGGGAGTGAGGGCGCATATTTCAGCCGGTGTTGCCTGCGGGCGCCGCGGGGCATGGCCCACGGCACGTATCCCATCGTTTCAGCGCGACGAAGCGATGTGCTCCGGCGTCGCAGCGCGACGCCAAGATCGTAGGCGGGGTTGAACCCCCAAAGACCGTTCAGGTTGCGAGCGAATCCGGAGACACGTCGGGGGATTCATCCCCCGACGCGGTCCCTGATTGCTGCCACTGGGTCACGCGCGGCCCGCTCTGAACGGCATTGGGTTTCACCCCCGACGGACTGGCTCGACCGGTTCTCCCCTGCGGTGCAACGCCCGAACAGGCGATTGCCCTGGAGAGGGCGTCCACCTACCGGCGCACGTCCGCCACGTTCTACCCGAGGCCAACGTATCCCACGAGGCGCGCTCGCGTGTTACAGCGGCTGACGGGCTCCCGGCAGCAGCGGGCCAGCAATCGCCTCTGAGATCACGCGTAGCTGCTCCACTTGCTCGGGCGTCAGCCGATCGAAGAGGTGCTGGCGGACGCCGGCCACGTGGCCCGGTGCGGCGGCCGCCAATGCTGCATGCCCGGCCTCCGTCAGCACAGCAAAGGTGCCGCGCCGGTCCGTGGGGCAGACCATCCGCTGGACCCAGCCGCGCTCTTCCAGCCGCCCGATGGCGTGCGTCAGCCGACTCTTGGAGAAGCGGAGCAGATCCGCAATCTCGGTCATACGCAGGGAGCGCTCCGGCTGCTCGGAGAGGACCACCAGGATGCCGTAGTACGTGTGGGGCATGTCGGCGGCGTGCTGAAGCTCGCGGTCCAACTGGCCCATCAGGAGCTGGGTCGCCAGCAAGAATGCTCGCCAGGCACAGGATTCGCCGGGAGTAAGCCAGGGGGCCGGCGCAGAAGAGCGCAAGGCCGGGCGCCCGGCCGGCCGCTGAGCTTCCGGGGCGGCGGCAGCAGGAGCAGAGGAGCACACGTCACACACGAGAGTAGTGTAGCGCGAGTGCCGCCACACCGGGGAATAGTTGAACGTTCAACACTGTTCCGTCACACGGGACGCTGATATTGAACATTCAACTACCTACGGTTCAACGGCCGCTGCCCGATCCTCTCCCCCAAAGGAGCCTGCTGATGACCTACGCCCTCTGGACGGTTCAGGTGGTACTCGCGGTGTTGTTTCTGCTGCTTGGCGGCATGAAGGTGATCACCCCGCTCGATCAGTTGTCCCAGATGATGGGGCTGCCCGGCGCGCTGATCCTGTTCATCGGCGTCTCGGAGTTGCTGGGGGCCGTCGGGCTGATCCTGCCGGGCCTGCTGAAGATCAAGCCCGGCCTGACCCCGCTGGCGGCGGCCGGCCTCACCATCATCACCCTGGGCGCAACGGGCCTGCACATCATCCAGGGCGACGCGACGATGGCGCTGTTCCCGCTGGTGGTGGCCGGTCTGGCAGCGTTCGTGGCGTACGGTCGCTGGAAGCTGGCGCCGCCTGGCGCTCGGGCGGAGCGGCGCACGCTCCAGTCAGCCCGCTAACCGCCCATCGAAGCTGGCAGAGACAGGTCGCCCCCGCTCTCGCCACGAGCGGGGGCGACGCTTGTGTGCGGTTCAGCCCTCGGCGTCCTGCTTTGCCACGGCGGCCTCGGCAGCCGCGAACCCGATCCGCGAATGGGTGCCATCGCAGAACGGTTTCCTGGTCGAGCCACCGCAGCGGCAGAGGAACGATTTGCTCCCCTTGGTGGCGATGGGCTGGCCGCTGGGTGAGACGAGTTCAAGCTCACCTTCCACCATCAACGGACCGTTGTCGAGCGGAACGATCTTTACCGCCATCTGACTGCCTCCTGCTCGGTACGTCGGCCTGCACGGCTGGGTGCACCGACGCCTCGTCAGGATAGCGTCGGGCCGGGCCGCCAGCAACGCTACGGCCGAGAAGCCCCTCCCCAACCGCTGCGCGGCGCGACTATCGGCTTCGCCGACATCCTCCCCCTTGCGAGGGAGGGGGTCGGGGGGTGGGGGCTTGTACCGACGTCAGTGATAACACGTCATCAGCCTCCGCTCTGTCAGACGCGGATGCCGCAGTAGCCGCAGTAGCGCGCTTCCGAGGGCACCTGCCGGCCGCAGGTCCGGCAGGTGATGAGGTCAACGCTGCGCCTGCCTGCGCCGTCGGCCGCGTCGTGCAGCCGACGCAGTGTTGCCTGCGCCTCGGTCACGATCCGTGAGACGGTCTCCCGCTCGCCGGGCCATGCGTCGAACTGGGCGCAGCCGGCCTCATCGAGATAGCCGGCAGACCGCAACGCGCCAACCTGGATCTGCGGCAACGTCGGGCCACCGGTGATGGGTTGCCCTGGCGAGCGTGCCGCCACGGCGGCCTCACGCGCCACATCATCCAACAGCGCGAGCACGCCGGCCCGGTCCGCCAGCCCCTGCGGCGAGAGGCAGCGAACCCAGCGCAGCAATTCGTACTGTTCAGCAGAGGACTCCCCGGCCTCCACCAGCAGTTCCAACGTCGAAGGGAGACGCACTATCAGCCCCGCCTCTCCGCTCAGGCTGGGCCAGCCGCGCCGGCCGCGCCGGCCGCGCCGGCCGCGCCGGCCGGCCGTGCGCGCGAGCGACGAGGTCGTGCGGACGCTTCAGGGGCCGGGGCAGCATCCTCGGCGGGCGGCTGCAAGGCGTGCTGGAGGACTTCCTCTGCCGTATCCACGAACACCACCTCAAGCTCGTCGCGCAATTCTGCCGGCACGTCCTCCATAAAATCGCGCTCGTTCTGGCGCGGCAGCAGCAGCTTCTTGATGCCCGCCCGGTGGGCCGCCAGCACCTTCTCCTTGACCCCGCCAATGGGCAAGACCTTCCCGCGCAGCGTCAACTCGCCGGTCATCGCCAGGTCAGAGCGGACCGGGCGGCCCGTCGCCAATGAGGCGAGCGCCGTCAGCATGGTGACGCCAGCGGACGGGCCATCCTTCGGGATCGCGCCCGCCGGCACGTGCAGGTGGATGGTCGCCCCTTCGAAGACACGCCCATCCAGTCCGGCGCAGGGCGGCACCGCTGTCTCAGGAGCCTTCGCCCTTGTGCCCTTGCCGCCCTTCCCGTTCTGGGTCGCTGCGAGCGGGCCACCGAACGTGCTCCCGTACGCACGCACGTAGGAGAGGGCCGCCTGCGCGCTCTCCCGCATCACATCCCCCAGCATCCCGGTCAGGATCAGGCGCTCGTCGCGGCTGGGGATACAGGTCGCCTCGACGAACAGCACGTCGCCGCCGGTGGGCGTCCAGGCGAGGCCCGTCGCCACGCCCGGCCGCTGGGTGCGCTCGGCCACCTCATCGATGAAGCGCAGCCGCCCGAGATACGTCACGACGTTGTCAGGCGTCAGATGGACCGGCTCGGTGTTGCCTTCGGCGATCCCACGCGCAACCTTCCGGCAGAGCGTGGCGATCTCCCGATCCAGATTTCGGACGCCGGCCTCGCGGGTGTACCCTCGGATGACCGTCCGCAACGCCTCGTCCTCAAACGAGAGTTCTTCCGGGTGCAGGCCGTGGGCCGCCAACTGCTTCGGCACCAGATACGTCTGCCCGATCTGCACCTTCTCAGCGTCGGTGTACCCCGAAAGCTGGAGCACCTCCATCCGGTCCCGCAATGGGGCCGGGATGGTATCCAACGTGTTGGCGGTGGTCAGGAACAGAACCTGAGAGAGATCGAACCCGACATTCAGATAGTTGTCCGTAAACGAGTTGTTCTGAGCCGGATCGAGCACCTCCAGCAGCGCGGAAGATGGATCGCCGCGCCAGTCCGCACCGACCTTGTCGATCTCGTCCAGCATGAAGACCGGATCGCGGGCCTCTGCGCGGCGGATCGCCTGGATGATCCGCCCGGGCAGCGCACCGATGTACGTCCGGCGGTGCCCGCGAATCTCGGCCTCGTCGTGGACGCCCCCGAGTGAGATCCGCACGAACTTTCGCCCGAGCGCCCGCGCAATCGACTGCCCGAGACTGGTCTTGCCGACGCCGGGCGGCCCCACGAAGCAGAGGATCGGCTCACGGGCCACGCGGTCCGTGGGGGTCTCGGACTGGGTGTTGGGGGCGGGCGTCTCGACGCTGCCATCCTCCACAACCTCGGCCGCGAGCGCCTGCCGGTCCTGCCGCAGCTTCTTGACCGCGAGATACTCCAGGATGCGGTCCTTGATCTTCTCCAGATCGTAGTGGTCCTCATCCAGGATCGCGCGGGCCTTCGGCACGTCGATCTCGCCGCCGGTCAGGCGGCTCCAGGGCAGCGAGGCCATCCAATCCAGGTAGGTCCGGATGATGCCGTGCTCCGGGGAGGCCGGCGGTACGTTCTGGAGGCGGTTCAGCTCGCGCTCGGCCTCGCGACGGGCCTCTTCGGGCAGGCCGGCCGCATCGATGCGCTCACGCAACTGAGACGGATCACCGTTCTGATCCTCTTCGCCCAGCTCTTTGCGGATCGCCCGAAGCTGCTCGCGCAGGAAGTACTCGCGCTGCGCCTTGGTCATGCGCTCGCGCGTCTCGGTGGTGATCTTGTGACCCAGCTCTCGGATGGCAAGCTCGTGCTGGAGCAACTCGACGAGCCGCCGCAGCTTGGCGTCCAGCACGTCCTCTTCCAGCAGCGACTGGCGGATCGGCCCGGGCAGCGGGGTGGTGGACGCCACGAGATAGACCAGTTGGCGGGGATCTTCGAGCGCCTCGGCGGCCGGCGTGATCTCGTTCGGAAGTTCGTCCACCAGCGGCACCAGCCGCCGGAATAGATCGAGGACGGCTCGCCGCAGCCCCTGCGTCTCGACACCAGACGAGGGCGTCTCCTTCGCCACGGTGACGTGCGCCTTGAGGTACGGATCGGTCTGCACGAAGTCGCCCAGGCGGACGCGCTCGATACCCTGGATCATCAGGCGGATGGTGCCGTCTGGCGAGCGCACCATCTGGTGGATCACGCCGGCCGTGCCGATGCGGTGGATATCGTCCGGGCCGGCCTGCTCTGGAGTGTCCGAGGTCTGGGCCACCAGCGCAACGATTCGATCACCACGCATCACGTCGTCGATCAGCTTGATGGAGCGCTCTTGCCCGACGAACAGCGGCATGACGGCGAGCGGGAAGACGACGGTCCCGCCACGCAGGGGCAGGACCGGCAGCGTGTCTGGGATGACCGGGCCGGAGGATTGCCCGGCCTCAGCAGGATCAAGGACAGCAGCGTCGCCATCGAGGGAGGATTCGCCGCTCACGGCGTCGTCGGTGGCGGCTGGCGCGTCGTCGGTGGCGGCTGGCGCGTCGTCGGTGGCGGCTGGCGCGTCGTCGGTGGCGGGCGAGACGGGCCGCCGGGCAGCGTCGCCGTCACTGGCCGACTCCGGCGTTTCAGCCACCTTGTCGGCCTCGTCGTTGGCGACCGCGCGAGGCTCATCCTGGTCAGGTCGTTCAGGATCCATTGTCGTCTCTCTCTGGCTGGCGGTCTGATCCCTGGTGCTGTGGTCCCTGGCTTGCCGGCCGGGCAGCGGTCGCATCGACGGGCCGGCTGACGGGGATGGGCGTTGGGCGCAGCGGGACGCTCCGCTTAGGCAGCCGCAGTTCGAGGAGGCCGCGCTCGTAGCGGGCCTCCACGAGGTCAGGGTCAATGGTGCTGGGCAGGGGCAGTTCCAGCCGTAGCTGGCCCTGGCGAATCTCGGCGGCGTGGTAGACCCCGGCGGCGTGCATGGGCGGCAAACGGCGCTCGCCTTCCACGATCAGGGCGTCCTCGAAGAGGAGCACGTCCAGTTCCTCATGATCGACACCGGCCAGTTCGGCCAGCACGATCAGCTCGGTGGACGTCTCGATGATGTCGCACGGGGGCCGCCAGGCCGGCTGGCCCATACTGACGCTCGCAGTATGAGGCTGCCAGGCGTCTGCAAGCGGCCGTGGGCGTCTGGCCGCCATAACGATCGCGTAGCGATAGCCCAGACGGCGGTAGCGCATGGGATGACTCCAGCGAGTAGGCAGGAAGTGGGAAGGTGTGACAGGCGTAAAGGGTTCTGGCAGGAATGATACCGCGCTCGGGGGCAATGGTCCTGGACCATGTGCAAATGCGCTTGTCACCGGGTGCGGACCGGAGTTCTGCATGCAGCTTCGGAGGTTTCAACCCCAAGACCGTTCAGAGCGGGCCGCGCGTGACCCGGTGGCAGCGAGCAGCGACCGCGTCGGGGCTTGAAAGCCCCGCCTACCATCGATGCGTCGCGCTGCGACGCGGTCGCTCATCCCTGGTACGAGCTGGTGCGTCAAGTTCGATGTTTGGGGACTGCACGGATGCGCGGTG
>JADZEM010000036.1 GCA_020850535.1 Chloroflexota bacterium | reverse complement strand
GCACGGCGCTCTGCGGCAGCCCCAGGCGCTGGGCCAGGCCGGCGCGGGTGCCATGGGCGTGCTGGTTGGTGTAGTACATGTGCAGCCGCCCCTGGTCCCACCAGACCAGGTTGCTGGTCAGCTCGAGCGCCATGTGCTGCTCGGTCGAGCGGCTCGACTGGACCTCGACGACCACGTCGGCCGCCGCCAGGCCGGCCTCCGGGTCGCCCAGCGCCTCCTCCGACAGGGACGAGATCGTGCCGTTGAAATCGCTCTCCCACTGCTTGGGGGTCGAGGGGCTCATGCCCGCGCGCCAATCAATGACGGCTGGCAAGACCTCGTATTCCACCTCGAGCAGGCGCAGGGCCTCGTCGGCGATGTGCAGGTCCTCGGCCGCCACGACCGCCACCGGGTCGCCGACGGTGAAGATCTCCTCATCGAACAGGTAGTGGGCCGGCGGGCCGGCCGTGACGCGGGCGTTCTCGTCCTCGGACAGGTTGAAGCGGTGGATGATCTCCACGACGCCGGGGAGGGCGCGCGCCTTGGTGTCGTCAATGCTCATCACCCGGGCGTGCGGGTGCGGGCTGCGCAGGGTGCGCTGGTGGAGCATGCGCGGCATGCTCATGTTGCTGACGTAGTTGCCCAGGTCGCTGACGACCCCCAGGCCCTGAATGCGGCGCATGCCCTGGCCGACGACGGAGAACTCGCCTTCTTCCTGCTGGAGCGAGCGGTTGGGCGCCGCCTGGCGGGCCACCCCGATGCCGAAACGCGACAGCTTGCCGCGGTTGGCCGCGATGAAGCGCTGCGCCTGCTCGGGGTACTCCCCGATCAACAGGTCGAATTCGGGCGAGCGCGCCAGCGCCGCCCACTCCTCGTCCCGCAGGCTGGCCGCATAGGCCGCGTCGTGCACGGCTTTCATTACATCGACGTGTAAATTAGCCATTGCGATATCCTCCATGACCTCGCGGCGCCGCTAGGCGGCCGACCGCATCTCCTCGGCCGCCGCATGGATCGAGTCGTACATCTTCGGGTATTCCGAGCAGCGGCAGATGTTGCCAGCCAGCGCCTGGGCGATGTCGTCGTCGCTTGGGTTGGGGTTCTTCTGGAGCAAGGCATAGGTCGACATGACGACGCCGCGCGTGCAGATGCCGCACTGAAAGCCGCCCTGCTGCCAGAATTGACGGGCAATCGGGTGCAGATCCTCGGCGCGCGTCCCGGCGCTGATGCCGGCGACCGTCAGGATTTCCTGGCCGCGCCCCAGCCGCGCGGACAGGATGGTGCAGCCATTGACGGCCCGGCCGTCGACGACCACCGTGCAGGCGCCGCACTCGGCCCGGTCGCAGCCGACGTTGATGCGATCGCGCAGGCCAAGCTTGTGGGTCACGGTCTCCCACAAGCTCTCGCGCACGTCGACGATCAGGTCATACGACTTGCCGTCGATCTTCAGCGTCACGGCGCGCTGCGAGGCCGGCAGGACGGGGCCAACAACGGTGACCGGGCCGGGAACTTCGACCTGGACCTCCTTGACGACCTCGACCGGCACTTCTTTGACGACTTCCTTGATGACTTCAACCGTCTGTGGCTCCTGCATGGCCACGACGCCGGCCGCGACCGCGCCGGTTACGACAACGCCCGCGCCGGCGCCGATGAGGAAATCGCGTCGGGTGATTTTCGTCGGCGCCTGGTCCGCGGGAACCTTCTCTTCGTCTGCCATCGGTTTGTCCTCCTGCCTGCGAACACTGGCCGAACTCGCCTCGGCCCGGCTTCCGTCATCTGGCGTCGGCGTTATGTCTGTGGATCGGCCTCCTCGCGCGCTAGGAACGCCCCCGGGCCTGGAGCGACGTGGGGCAGGCCGCGGAGGGGTTCAACTGGTCGGATCGCGGCAATATCGCGCCGGAACTGCTGCAGGGCATGGCGCAGCTCTGCCAATTCGTCGCGATGCAGCTGTTGATACGCTGTGAGTTGCTGTTCAAACCTGATTAGACGAGCGGCTATGTCGGTCGAGGCTGCCATACCCTGCCTCCGCCAGCCGTACGCAAGAACGGGGAATTGTCCGATTGTTATCGTACCGTATGGGGCGAGGCAGGAGGAAGTGTTAGGGGGGCCAATCGCTGGCCCAAAAGGGCCAATCTGGTCCAATTCGTCTGCGCGGCCAGTGACCCAAGCGGGTGACTATCGCGGATCGGCTCGCCAGCAGGGGTTATGTCAGATCAATCCGCGATGAAGGGCTTCGGCCACAGCGTGGGCGCGGCTGGTCGCCTCGAGCTTGGTGAGGATGTCCTGGATCTTGCGCTTGACGGTGCGCTCGCCCAGGTGCAGCTTTTCGGCCATCGCGGCCGTACTGGCGCCCTCGGCCAGCAGCCGCAGGAGCGCCAACTCTTGATCGGTCAGGCCCGATTCGATCTGGACCTGCGCCTGGCTCAAGGACTGCAGCTGCCGCAGGACCTTACTGACCAACTGGGGGCTAAGGCGATGCTCGCCCGCGTGGGCGGCGCGGATGGATTCGGCCAGCAGCTCGGCCGAGGCGCTCTTGAGGAGATAACCATGCACGCCGGCCTGGGCGGCCTCGACCAGGTAATCTTCCTCCTCGTGCGACGTGAGGATGATGACGCGCGCCTGGGCGCCCGAGCGGCGGAGCTCGCGCGCCAGGTCCAGGCCGCTCTGGCCGACCATGCGGATGTCCACCAGCACAACATCCGGCTGAAGGTCCTCGACCTGCACCAGCGCCGGCTGGGCGCCGTCGGCCTCGCCGACCACATGAATGTCGGGGTACTGGGACAGGAGGCTGCGCAACCCCTGGCGCACGACGGGGTGATCATCCACGATCAGGACGCGCGTACCCGGCTTGCCGGCAGCGGACCGCGTATAGTCGTGTGTCATGCGAGGTCTCCAATTCAGGCCGAATCGACGAGGGCGGCTCGGCCGGTGGGCTGCCCCGGAGCGCCGGCCTCGGGCGGCAACGGCACTTCCAGCAGAATCCGCGTCCCCTGAGCGGGCTGAGAGGTGATCTGCAG
>JADZEM010000035.1 GCA_020850535.1 Chloroflexota bacterium | reverse complement strand
CGCCTTTGCTGGTCGTCGGTTCGTTGTATGCCAGCGGCCTGATCCATGATCTGCCGTTCGAGAGTCAGTACCTGTCTCTGGCGCTGATCGCCGGCGCGCTGTCGCTGGTGATCCAGAAGCTGCCGGCCGAACTCGCCGCGCAGCCGGGTACCCGTGATCCCGGGATCATGCTCAGTGTCCTGGCGAGCTGGGCCGCACTGGTCGTCATGCTCTTGCTGATCGGCTACGTCACCAAGACCTCGGACCTCTTCTCCCGTCGCGTGATGCTGACGTGGTTCGTCCTGACGCCGGTGCTGCTGCTCGCGGCCACGGCCGTGCTGCGTCGGGGCCTGAGTCACTTCATGGCCATCCAGGGCGCGCGCAGGGCGGTCGTCGCCGGATACAATGACGTCAGCCGGCAGCTCTCGTGGCGGTTGCGCGAGCGCTCACGGCTCGGGATCCAGGTCGTCGGCTTTTTCGATGACCGCAGCTCGGAGCGCCTCGCCATGCACGGCGACGAGCAGCTGCTCGGCGGCCTCACGGAACTGGCGGGATACGCGAAGACTCACGGCATCCAGGTGATCTTCATCGCCCTGCCGATCCGGCACGTGCAGCGGGTGCTGGCCCTGCTGGATGATCTGAAGGACACGACGGTGTCGATCTACTACGTGCCCGACATCTTCCTGTCGGATCTGATCCAGTCCCGCAGCGGCGAGGTGGCCGGCATCCCGGTGATCTCGATGTGCGAGACGCCGTTCTTCGGATACCGCGGAGTGATCAAGCGTGTTGCCGATGTGCTGCTGACGTCCATCGTACTGGTCCCGCTGCTGCCGGTGCTGGGCGTGGTGGCACTGCTCGTCAAGCTGTCGTCGCCGGGGCCCGCGATCTTCCGCCAGCGCCGCTACGGCCTGGACGGGCAGGAGATCACGGTCTACAAGTTCCGGACGATGACCGTCACCGAGGATGGCGACAAGGTGGTCCAGGCCACGGTCGGCGACCGGCGCATCACGCCGGTCGGTGCGGTACTCCGCCGCTATTCCATCGACGAGCTGCCCCAGCTGATCAACGTGCTGCAGGGCCGCATGAGTCTTGTCGGCCCGCGCCCGCATGCCGTCGCGCACAATGAGCAGTATCGCAAGCTCATCAAGGGCTATATGGTCCGGCACAAGGTGCTTCCGGGCATCACTGGGCTCGCCCAGGTCAACGGCTGCCGCGGTGAAACCTCGAAGATCGAGGAGATGCAGGCCCGCGTCGAATACGACCTCCAGTATCTGCGCCAGTGGTCGCTCGCGCTGGACATCCGGATTCTGATCAAGACCGTGCTGATGCTCTGGGGCGACAAGAAGGCGTATTGACTTATGCCGACGGTTGCTCAAACGACCCAGTCGCGACGCTTCACTTCGGGTAGTTTTGGCCGGGCGGCTGCCGGGGGTGGGGAGTGAGAACTGGTCGACGCCACCGGGAGTACGGGCCTGCAAGAATGTCGCGCACTCAAAGGTGGGTACGCCTGCCCCAGGGCGTCCGAGGCCCGCGCCCGACGCAGTGGTACAACAATGCAATTTCGGACGGAACCGACCGCCGGTTCCGGGCCAGGGGAAGATGGAGGAGGATCATGGGTTTCGTGAGTTCCAAGCTAGCGTCGCACCCGTGGCTGCGCCTGGCAGCCTTAGCGCTCGCCATCCTGCCGCTCGGCGCGCAGGCCCAGCAGGCCCCCGACTACGTGCTCAATGCCGGCGACCAGCTCGAGATTGCCGTCTGGAAGGAGCCTGATCTCACCAAGACGGTGATCGTGCGGCCCGACGGTAAGTTCTCGTTCGCGCTCGTCGGCGAAGTGGCGGCGGCCGGTCGCACCGTCAGCCAGATCCAGACGGAGGTCGCAGGCCGGCTGCAGAAGTACATTCCGGAGCCTGTCGTGACCGCGGCCGTCACGAACCTCGAAGGCAACCGGATCTACGTCATCGGCCAGGTGACCAAGCCGGGCAGCTATCCGATGAACCCACGCCTCAATGTGCTGCAGGCCCTGACGGTCGCCGGCGGCATGACGCCCTTCGCCAATCTCGACGGCATCATCGTCCTGCGCACCGGCGCAGGCGGCAAGCAGCGCGTCCTGCCGTTCCGCTACGGCGACGTCAGCAAGGGCAGGAACCTCGAACAGAACGCTCCACTGGAGGCTGGCGATGTCATCATCGTTCCGTAATCGCCTGGTGCCGGCCATCGCGCTGCTCGGCTGTGCCGCGGGCTCGGTCCATGCGCAGCAGACCTACTTCCTGCCGGCGTTCGAGACCTCGGCCGAGTGGCACAACAACCGCGACCTCGCGACCGATTCTTCGCAGGAGAAGGAGAACGGGGTCTACTACGCGCGGGCCGAGGCCCTGATCGGTCGTGTGACGACCCGCTCCAGCGTCGAGTTCCGGCCCTGGATCTCCTACCAGGAGATCCCCGACCGTGACGACGCAGAGCCGCTTGAGCTCGGCGCCAACCTGCGCACGGTGACGCAGAGCCTGAAGGGGACGTACCGCTTCAATGCACGCTTCCTGGAGCGTGATGCTTTCACGTCGGAGGTCGGTTCGGCCGGCTTCGACGATTTCGACCCCGACAACACGCCGGCCGGCGAGACCGGCGTGCTGACGGCGAAGGGCAAGCGCCGCGACTGGACGATCTATCCGAACCTCACCTACCAGCTGAGCGACCGCACGCGCCTCGAGGCCCGCCTCGACGCCGAGCAGGTGAGCTACGACACGAATCTGGCGTTCCGCCGGGTCGGCTACCAGAGCGGCACGATCGAGACCTCGGTCGTCTACAGGATGTCGCGGCGGTTCGAGCTGGTCGCCGGTCCGTACGTGTCCCAGTACGAGTCCGACGACGATCGCAACCAGACCGACAGCTACGGTCTCGTGCTCGGCACAGGCTACGCTCCGGCGGAATCGGCCTTCGTCATCGCCCAACTGCGCGCGGAGCGCGCCGACGTCGAGTCCAACGCAGCACTGACCGGGGTGAGCACCTCGGACACGCAGAACAGCGTCGGCTTCGAGGTCGTGGGCCACTACAGCTGGCCGGCGAGCCGGGTCCGCTACAACCTCGGCCGGTTTCTGGAGCCCAGCACGATCGGCAGCCGGGTCAAGAACGACGTCCTGCGGGTGCAATACACCCGCTCGCTGTCGACCCGGACGATCGTGATCGCCGCGGTTCGCTACAACCGCGAGAACCGCATCGAGGAGCTCATGGGCGAGACGACCAATGAGCAGGCGTACGTCGACCTGTGGACGTCCTACCAGCTGACGCCGACCTGGTATGTGGGTGGTGGCTATCGGTTCATCCGCCAGGAGATCGCCAGCGAGCCTCGCGCCGCCAACGATCACAGTGTCTTCGTCAACTTCGGTTATCGCGCACTGGATCCGCGACCGCGGAGGGCCCAATGAGCACGGAAGAGTCGAGCAGCTCCATGCGCGAGTACGCCGGGCTGATCCGGCGGCGCTGGCACCTCCCGGCACTGATCGTGCCCGCCGTCGTGCTCGTCGGGTTCGTCGCGGCGTTCGTGCTGCCGGTCAAGTACCGCGCGACGGGCGCGCTGATGCAGGAGGGCGCTGCGGTCTCACCGGACCTGGTCCGGGGCACGGACTCGGGCGACGACAAGGAGGCCACGCTCGCCTCGGCCGAGCGCATCGAGCTGCTGCGCCGCCGGGTGATGAGGCCATCGAGCCTCGCCGAGCTCGTGAAGCAGGTTGACCCGTATCCGACGCGCAGCGACCTGTCGGTCGAGGAGAAGGCGGCGCTGATCTCCGAGAACACGTCGCTGGAGCCGGTCAACCCGGTGACCTTCGAGCGGGCCAAGGGGTCGACCGCGTTCGCGGTCCATTACCTGAACCCGGATCCGAAGGTCGCGGCCGAGGTGAACAAGGCGCTGCTCGATCTGTACGTCACCTACAACAGCCGGGTCCGCTCCGAGCAGGCGGCCGAGGCGACGCGCTTCCTGCGCGAGCAGGCCGCCCAGCTCGAGGAATCGATGGTCGGCATCGAGCGCAAGCTGGCGCAGTTCAAGTCGAAGTACGGCGATGCGCTGCCGACGTCCGAGGGCCGCAATCTGATGGGCGCGGACCGCTCGCGGCGTGATCTCGAGGATATCCAGCGGCGCCTGCTCGCCGCCGAGGAGAAGGAAAGCCTGCTGCGGGTCCAGATCAGCGAGCTGTCGCCGAGCCTGGCGTCGGCGGTCGGCAACTGGCGCACGGAGCTGACCAAGCTCAAGGGCG
>JADZEM010000034.1 GCA_020850535.1 Chloroflexota bacterium | reverse complement strand
GCTCCCCCAACGGCACCGCCACCAAGGTCGCCCTCGCCACCCTCTTCGGCACCTGGCACGCCCAGGGCGTCAATCCCTTCCTCGCCTGCCGCCAACTCCTCGCCCCACAAGTCTGAACTCTTACCGCCGAGGCCGCGTGTGCTCTCCCCGCCAGTTCCTGCTTTAGAATAGGCCGCGATATCCAGGTACCCTGGCTGTGCATCGGGCCGCCACCAGCGCTGTTTCAGGGGTATGTGCCAGAACCACGATTGGCCCGCACTGTGGCAGCGTTCCTAAACCACCTCCTCAATCACCGGGGTGAATGCATGGGTGTCGGACCCTACGGTGTAGCCCGAGCAGTCCAGCGCCCGAGCCAATGCCCGAGCCAATGTCCGAGCCAGCGGCCTCCAGGCTTTCGGGGAGACTGGTAGTGGATCTTACGGCAGCACCCACAGGAGGCGATATCGTGCCCCCTCGTGCCTTCGGCCTGCCGAAGGACGAGACAAGCGAGCGCGCAGCACGGCCCGGCTCCCTTCTGGCGGTGCTCGCACTGGTGCTGACCTGGACCGTGATGCTCTACGCCGCGACCTTCGTCGTGGTGCGCGACTACTACACCACCCATCTCCCGCACTACGACTCAATTGGCGCCTATTACGTCATGTATTCGATCGTGAATCAGGCGGCCGCGCAGGGACCGGCCGCCGCGGCGATCCAGGCACTCCGGATTCCGATCACCTGGCTCCAGCCCCTCTACGCTCTGCTGCTCGCCTGGGCGCCGGTCCGTGCACCCGAATACCTCGTGACGCTCAACGGCTTGTTGCTGCTCGTCACTCAGGCATCGATCGTGGTGTACCTGCGGACCTTCGGAGTGTCGAGCCGGCGGCAGGTGCTGGCGGCATTCCTGCCGATCGTACCGGGCGCGCTCTACGCCTGGGATGGCGGCATCCAGGATCTTCGCCGTGATCCTCAGTTGACGCTGCTGTTGATGGGCGTCGTGTTCGCCAGCCTCGCCTACGTCGAGCGGCCGTCCTGGCAGCGCGGCCTCTGGTGCGGGATCGTCCTGGGGCTGACGCAGTGGTCGCGCGACAACGCGGCGGCGATGCTCCTGCTCTGCGCGGTGCCGTCGGCCGTCGTCGCGTTTCGACGCCACGCGTGGACGTCGGCACTCAAACTCGCCATTGTCCCAGGTCTCGTCTTCTTGCTCTTCGCCGTGCCGTACTACTGGATGACCTTCGACCAGACCCTCGTTCGCTACACCAGCACTATCTGGGGCGTCGGCGAGGGCCGGCTGGCGTCGTTGAGGTCCTTCTGGCTGACTCCGCTCCATATGCTGCTCGGCGACGAGGGCCGGGCCGGCGGGAACCTCAGGGTCGCGGGAGCCACGGTGGTGCTGCTCGCGATAGGGCTTGCCGGGGTGGCCGCGGGAGCGTTGACGAAACAGGTTCGGCTGGTTCCGCGACGACTCCTGAGCCGTCCGCACCTGACACTGCTCGGGGCTGGTGCGTATGTCGCCGTCGCGGTCGTACTGTACAACTGCCTGCTACTGGGCTACGGGGCAAGTTGGCACGCGATGCCCTTCCAGCCGACGGTAGTCGGAGCGGTACTGATACTGGTGGCCGCGCTCGGCGCCGTCGAGCGGGCACGGCCCGATGTGCCGGCCGGCCCGTGGTGGAACGGCGTGGTGGCTGCCGCGGCTGTCACCATCATCGCCTCGGCCGTCATCCGGATGGGCCTGGCTGCCCCTCCAGCCGTCGGTGCGGAGACGGTCGCAGCGGTGCGCTCGGCTGCGCTGGACATCGATACGATTGTGGGAAACAAGGCGGTCGGCATCATCTGGATAAAGGGGTTTGGGCGGCACCATGTCCGCTACTATCTTGCTCAGGCGGGCTTGCCGCCGCCGCGCGAGTTCGAGAGCGTCGCGAACGGCAGCGGCGATCCGATCGAACTCGAGCGGCCACTCGCTGACGGCGACCCGCGCGACGTCCTGACGGCCCGTCTCGAGCGGACGATCCGGCGCTTTGCCGACTATGTGCTCGTCACCACCGAGACGGCGGCGTATGAAGACCCCAAGGGAGAACTCTGGCCGTATCGTATCGGGCGGCCCGCCATCGACAACATTCTGGCCGATCCCGACTTCGTGCCGGTTGCCCGGTTTACCCTGTTCGGCCGCCCATTCGTTCTGCTCGAAAACAGACTGAATCCCCGGCCAGGCCCGCCCGCCAGGGCGCACGCGCCGGCCAGCCGCCTACATGTGGAGGAGCATTCGTGAGCCGACTGATCCGCCGAGCACGCTCGATCGCGGCCCGTGCCCTCGGGCGAGGGTCGGCAGTGGTAGAGCCTACGGCGTCACAGACCGGGTCCACGGCTGCCGCACCAGCCTACCGCACCCGCGCCATCGATCCGCGTTTCCCTGACTGGACGGCGATTCTCGACACGAATCGCCCGCTCTGGGAAGACGCACGGCGGCGTGCCGCGACCGGCCCGGCCGTTCTGGTCGCGACGATGATCGGTGGGTACCACGCCGGCTCGATCTTCGAGAGCATGCTCTCAGTCGCGCTGACCCTGCGCGGCGTCCGGGTCCACACCCTGCTCTGCGACATGGCCTTGCCCGGCTGTCAGCGTGCCGAGTTCACCGACATTCCAGACCCACGCATTATCGTGGATTACAAGCTTCCGAGCGTGCTCTGTGGCGGCTGCTACCACGCCGGCCAGTACTGCTACGACCCGCTCGAACTACCCTCCCACCGCATCGGGTCACTCACGACGGACGCCGAGAAACAGGAGGCCCGCGCGCTGGCGGCGAGCATCCCGTTCGACGAGATTCCGCACTGGAGCTACGACGGGCTGCCGGTCGGGGAGCATGCCTATGCCGGGGCGCTGCGTTACTACGCGCGGGGCGACCTGGGGGCGGCCCCCTACGGCGAGACGG
>JADZEM010000033.1 GCA_020850535.1 Chloroflexota bacterium | reverse complement strand
TCAGGTCGTCCCAGAACTCGTCCTCGGGGTACAGCCCCGTGACGTAGGCGTTCTTGCGGGTGTGCATGTACCGCACGTCGCGAGTGTGGCGGCTGTTGCCCCCCCGAAAGTGCTCGGGCGCGCCTTCGAGGACGAGCACCCGCGCACCCGCACGCCGGGCCGAGAGCGCAGCGCACATCGCCGCATTGCCGCCCCCCAGAACGAGAACGTCGATGTCCTGGGGAATCGAGGTTGTGCCGTGCTCGCCGTTCCGCATCTGACCATCCCGAGCCGCGTGTCGGTCGTGCGGCTACCGGGTGGGATGCGCGCTCTCGACTGACCAGGCGCGGCATGATAGCCGCTTGCAGCGCCTGCTTGCAGCGCGCGAACCAGTCCAGCTTGACCAGATGGATGCATGGACCCGCCTCATCGCGGGTGGCTGACGATTCGGCGCGGGTGTTGGGCGCGGCGTTCTAGGAGTGTGGGTCACGGGTGAGAGGTCGCCGGTGAGGGGATCGACCGGGTAGGCTGTCGGTTATGTCATCGACCGATCGATTCAAGCCGTACCAGCCGGATGTCCGGGCGGTGGTCCGTCTGGAGGAAGCGTTGCCGCCCGAGCACCCGGTCCACGTGTTTGTGGATCTGGTGCAGGGGGTGGATCTGCAGCACTTTCTGATCCCCCCGGGTCCGAAGGGCGAGAAGCCGTACCATCCGCACGCGCTGTTCGGGATCCTGGCGTGGGGGTACCTGCACGGGGTGCGGTCGGCGCGGAAGCTGGCACGATTGGCGCGCCAGGAGGCGACGTTCGTCTACCTAGCGGGTGGCGGTCAGCCGAACTATCGGACGTTGGCCCGGTTTCGTCGGGACAACGCGGTGGCGTTCACGGCGGTGTTCCAGGAGACGGTGGTGCTGGCGTTGCGGGTGGGGCTGGCCCGGCTGGGCCACGTGGCGCTCGACGGGACCAAGCTGAAGGCGAACACGTCGAAGCACAAGGCGATGAGCTCCGGGCGGATGCGGCAGCGGGAGGCGCAGCTCAAGGAGGAGATCGCCCGGCTGGTGGAGCAGGCCGAGACCCAGGACACGGCCGAGGATCGGGAGTACGGGGCCGACTCGGACGGGTATTCGGTGGCCGAGGAACTGGCCCGGCGGGAGGCGCGCCTCGCGAAGATCCGGGCGGCCCGCGAGCGCCTGGAGGCGGAGCAGCGCGCCGAGCAGGGGCTGCCGGCGGATGCGGCCCCCGCGATCGCCGACAAGGAGCAGCGGTCGTTCGCGGACGGCGACGCCCGGATCATGCTGATGAAGCGGGGTGCGTACGACTACGCCTACAACGCCCAGGCCGTCGTCGATGCGGAGAGCGGGGTGATCGTCGCAGCGATGCTCACGAACATCGCTGCGGACATGCGCCATCTGCCAGACCTGGTCGCCGAGGTGCGGACCCTCCGAGACGGGGCGGGACTGCTTGACGACCACCCAACCACGGTGAGTGCTGATGCCGGCTACTTCAGCGGGGAGAACGCCGCCGAAGATCGGGACGGCCTCGATCTCCTGATCGCCGCCGGGCGCGACGACCCGGCCGGCACGACCACGAAGGCTGCGGTGTACGCGATCGACCGCTTCGGCTACGACCCGACGCGCGATGTTTGGATCTGCCCAGCCGACAAGCTGCTGGTGCTCCAGGTCGCCCCGCCGGGTGCGACCGGCCGCCCCAGCACCAACCAGTACCGCGCAGCGTCGGCGGACTGTGCGGACTGCCCCCTCCGTGCCGCCTGCCTCAAGCCCAACGAAGACCATCGGGTGCTCCAGGCCAAGGACCGCCGATCCGCCGGGGCGATGCGCTACAAGCTCCGTCAGCCGGATGCTCGCCGACGCTACGCCCGCCGCAAGACCATCGTCGAGCCGGTCTTCGGCCAGCTCAAGGAGGCGCGCGGCTTCTCCACCCTCAGCCTGCGCGGCCTCACGCGCGCCGCCGGTGAGTACTTGCTGGCCTGCCTCGCCCACAACCTCGGCAAGCTGCTGCGCGTCTGCCCGCTCCCGTCCGCCCGGCTGATTCCAGCGACGGCCTGATCGTCACGCTCCACCTCCTTCGGGCCTGTTGACCAGCATCGCCAGCCCTGGCCACGATCTCAGGCTGCCACGCCAGACGCCCCCGGGTGACGGAGATCGCCCTCGACCTCCTCCACGGTTACCCGACGGCTTCCTCGACGCTGCTCATGCCAGACCCGTGACCCACACTCCTAGTGGCGGTCGAGCCGGAGGCGCAGTCGCCCGGAGACCTCTTTCTGAACCGCGATCCAGCCGGCGTCGTGCAGCGCGCTGATACAGACCCGCAGATCGTGTGGCTCGATGCCAGCCCACGAACCCAGCTCGTCAAGCGTACCGGTGAGGCCGGACCCCTGGGTGATCGCCTCGAGCAGGTGCTGTTGAGCGTGGGCGAGAGACGGATGGGCAGTGGGGGGAGGGTACATCATGGAACCTGGATGCTCACTTCCTGTGTAGCGCGTCCTTGGGTAGCGCTCCCACGAATCGACCAACGTCCGCCACAGTGGCCTTACGACAAAGGCAACGATGGAGGGTGACGGGTAGCGCCCAGGCTGGACTACAGAAGAATCACGGCGAGGCGCTGGGCGGCGTGCCCAGACCAGCCGATGTGAGCAGAACGAGCGGGCGGCCTGCCGGTGGCACGCTGCGAGATCCGCCCCGCGAGGCTGCATGGCCGACAAGGTATACGTCGGCGTCAGGTTCGGCTATCCTAGCCTCCTGAGCCGTTGTCATCGGTGAACCATGGGCGACTCGGATCGGGGCAGCGACGTCACGGCTGGCGGCGTCGATCACACGAGGCAGGGGAGAGGCGGCATGAGCACACCGCCGCCAGGAAGCTACGGGGACTCGCTGGTAGGCCGCACGCTGAACGGCGTGTATCGGCTGGTCGATCTCATCGGCACCGGCGGCTTCGCAGATGTCTATCTCGCCCGCGACCTCCGCACGAACGTCACCGTGGCCGTCAAGATCCTCCACGCTCACGTGGCCCGCGAGGCGGGATTGGTGCAGCGCTTCGCCACCGAGGCCGACGTGGCACGGCGGCTCCAGGGGCCGAACGTGGCCCGAGCGCTCGACAGCGGCCAGGAGGCCGGCATCCCTCCGTATCTCGTGATGGAGTACGTGCAGGGACTGCCGCTCTCCGAGATCATCCGCCGACGCGGGCAGATGCCCGTGCAGGAGGCCGTGCGGCTGATCGATCAGGCGCTCGCCGCGCTCTCCGAGGCGCACGGTCTGGGCATCGTCCACCGTGACATCAAGCCCGCCAACCTGATGGTCGACGCCAACGGCGTGGTCAAGGTCATGGATTTCGGCATCGCCCGGGTGCTGGAGCAGAGCGGCAACACGACTGTCGGGCACGTGCTGGGGACGCCCGCCTACATGGCCCCGGAGCAGGTCGCCGGCCAGTCCGTGGACTTCCGCACCGATCTGTACGCCGTCGGTGTGGTGTTGTACGAGCTGCTGGCCGGCCGCAGTCCGTTCAGCGGGACGTCCGATCCGATGGTCGCGATGGCGCGCGTCATGAACGAAGCGCCCACGCCGGTGCTCAGCGTCCGGAACGATGTCCCGCCGGGCGTCGCCGCCGTGGTTGACCGCGCGCTGGCCAAAGCGCCGGACTGGCGCTTCCAGTCGGCCAACGAGATGCGGCAGGCGCTCTCGCAGGCGATGACCCCGCCAACCGTTCAGCTCCCGCCGCGGCCGCAGTGGCCGCGGACGCCGCCTGGTGGCCCGGCTGGACCGTTCGCGCCGCCGCTGCCGCCGTACGGCACGCCTCGGCCGCCCGGCCCTCCCGGCCAGACAACGCCCGGGCCGGTCCAGCCGGGGACGTTCCCACCGGGCACGATTCCCCAGGGGCCGCGACCGCCGGCGCCCGGCGGCATGACGCCCGGCCCCGGCCAGCGTGGGCCGGTCCCACCGATGCCGCCAGGGCCGCCGTATGGCGGTGCGCCCCCGCGGAAGTCGCCGCTGCCCGTCATCCTCGGCGCGGGCGCGATCATCCTGCTGTTGATCGGCGGCATCGTCGGCCTGGTCAGCTCCGGTGGCATTGGCGGGCGCGGTACCGCTACACCAACGCCCACGCTGGTGGCGCTCGCGGCGACCTCTACGCCGGCTGCAAAGCCGAACCCGACCAATACGCCTGTTCCGGCCACGGCGGCTGCCCCGACGGCGACCCCCGCCCCGGCGAAGCCGACCGCCCCACCGCAGCCGACCGCCGCCCCGGCTACCCCGGTTCCACCGACCGCCGCGCCGCCAACGCGGGTCCCGCCGACCCAGGTGGCGGTCGCTCCGACGGCCACCGCGCTGCCACGTGCCGTCTTCCAGGCCAACTTCAACAACGGCGATCCGCGTGGCCTCTACATCGGTATCCCGCCTGACCGTCAGCGGGAGCACCTGCTCTGGGAAGGCGAGTACGTCATCAAGACGCTGGTTACCCAGCCGGTCAATTCGATTGCCTTCATCCCGAACTCGGCCAACGTCGCAGACGGTGTGATCGTGGCGACAGTCCGCGCCATCGACGGAGCAGACTACGCCTACCTGACCCTTGGGTGCCGCGCGCAGAACAGCGAGCAGGTCTCGCAGTACGCGGTGCAGCTGACGGTGTCGCCGCCGGCCGTGCGGCTGCGTCGCTTCGACAACGGCCAGCCCGTCGCTCTCGTGGACTGGGTCGAGCATGCAGCGATCCGAGGCGGCCGGCAGGCGAACCGCCTGGAGCTGCGTTGCCAGGGAAACACGATCGTCGCGGTCGTCAATGGCGTGCCGGTCATCACACACCAGGACGGCCGGTATCAGGTCGGGACGTGGTCGATGGGCACGGGGACGTTCGGCGATATGGCCGGGCGCTCGGAAGGCCGGTTCGACGACGTGGAGCTGCGCAGCCGGTAGGATCGTGGCGCGCGCCCGGTGTTCCCGCCCTCGACGTTTTGTCGATGAACTGCCCGTTCCGGCTGCTCCGGCGCTGGCCTTTGGCACGCCTTCTGCACGATGGCCGACGGGTTTGCGCGGCTTCGTCGCCCGTGCAGACCTGTGTGCCGAGCTGCGGACGCGCTCAGTGGGTCGACCTGCGAGTCGACAAAATGGAACCATGCTGACGCCCTGCCGTTGTACTAGGTGCACGTGTAGATCATGACCAGGGGGTCAGGGACTGGTGCTTCGATTCGCAAGGTTCCTCAGCGTTTTCGCGCTGGCTGCCGCAGTGTTCGGGTCGCTCCCGAGCGGTGCGAGCGCTCAGCTTGTTCCCACGCAGCCGGCTCCGACACCTGCACCGCCGCCGCCGATGCAGGTTGTGACGCCCAACCCGGATTACGGCGCCAGCGTCTTCCTGCTCGGCAACCCGGCCACCACCGACCGCGACCTCCAGTTGCTCAAAGCCGCTGGCATGAACTGGGCGAAGCTGACGGTGCCGTGGCGAAGCATCGAGGCAAGCTGCAAGAACTGCATCGACTGGACCGACCTTGACCGTGTCGTGGCGGCGGCTTCGGCGGCCGGCGTCAAGCTGATGGTGCGTGTCGATCATCAGCCGGACTGGGCGCGGACGACGAAGGTCGAGAACGGCCCGCCCGACGATATGTACGATTACGCCGACTTCGTCTCGGTTCTGGCGAACCGGTACCGCGCCGGCTCCCCGAAGGGCGTCGTAGACGCGATCCAGGTCTGGAACGAGCCGAATCTCTCTCGCGAGTGGGGCGGCGCCGCGATCAGCCGTGACCAGGCGGCGCAGTACATGTACATGCTCAAGGAGACCTACACGCTGGTGAAGCAGGTCGATCCGACCAAGATCATCGTCAGCGCCGGTCTCTCGCCGACGGGCACCAACGACGGCACCGCGATGCCAGACGATATCTACCTCGGCTGGCTCTACGAGTTCGAGCTGGCGCAGTACGCGGACGTGATCGGCGTGCATGCGCCGGGCTACGGCTCCGCGCCCGAGGCTGAACTGAACTCCGATCCCCGCTTCCCGCACCCGTCGTTCTACTTCCGCCGGGTGGAGCAGCTGCGCGAGATCATGACCCTCAACGGCGACGGCAGCAAGCCGTTCTGGGTGCTGGAGTTCGGCTGGACGACCGATCAGATCAACCCGCAGTACTCCTGGTACGCCGTCTCCCCCGAGCAGCAGGCGGACTACATCGTCAAGGCGTACCAGTACGCCAAGGCGAACTGGGCGCCGCAGGTGGGCGTGATGTTCGTCTGGAACATCGCCGATCCGAGCTGGACGACGGCCAACGAGCAGTACTGGTGGTCGATCACCAATCCAGACGGGACGCCGCGCGCAGCGTACACTTCGCTGATGGCGGCCCGCACGACAGGCCTGCTGCCGTAAGGCGTGGGCCCCAACCCTCCGACCGACGAGGATGAGGAGAACGTAGCGCGGGGGTTAGCCCCCGCGCTACATCGCGTCGACGGTGGCTCCTGCCATCAAGAGTCCCAGACCTTCGCGGGTCGCCTCAGCGGCCGCCATACTCGCCACGATCCGGCCCCGGTACATGACGGCGATCCGGTCGGAGAGCGCCAGCAGCTCGTCCAGCTCTGACGACACCAGGAGCACCGCCGCTCCACCGTCACGGGCCTCGACGATCTTGCGATGGATCAGCTCGGTCGCTCCCACGTCCACCCCGCGCGTGGGCTGGGCCGCGATCAGCAGCCTCGGATGCGCCGACAGCTCGCGCGCAACGACCGCCTTCTGCTGATTGCCGCCAGAGAGCGTTGACGTGCGGGCTTGCACGGATGGCGTTCGCACGTCGAACTCCTTGACGAGCCGGCCGGCGAATCGCAGGATGGCGTCGAAGGCGCGACACAGCCGATGTGCGAACGGCGCGCGGTTGTAGCGTGACAGAACCAGGTTGTCCGCCAGCGGGTGAGCCAGCACCAGTCCGTACTTTTGGCGGTCCTCCGGGATGTGGCTGACGCCCCGAGCGGCGATCTGCCTCGGTGCGGCGTGCGTGAGATCGGCGTCAAGCAGCCGGATGCTGCCCGACACGGTCGGGCGGAGGCCGTAGATCGCCTCTACCAGCTCGGTCTGGCCGTTGCCCTCGACTCCCGCGATGCCGACAATCTCGCCGGCCCGCACGTCGAGGTCGACCCCATCCACGGCCACGCTGCCGCGCTGGTCGCGGATGCGAAGCTGCTCGACGCGCAAGACGGTCTCGCCTGGATGGGATGGCGACTTATCTACCTGGAGATCGACCGCCCGCCCGACCATCAGCGCAGCCAGCCGCTCCTCGTCCGTCTCGGACGGGAGGACGGACCCGACGACCTCACCGCGCCGCAGCACCGTGATCCGGTCCGCGATCTGCAGCACCTCGCGGAGCTTGTGGCTGATGAAGATGATCGCGCGGCCGGCCGTGGCGAGCTCGCGCATGACGCCGAACAGGTGCTCGACCTCGGGCGGGGCAAGCACGGCGGTCGGCTCGTCGAGGATCAGCAGCTCGGCCTGTCGGTAAAGCGCCTTCAGGATCTCGGCCCGCTGCTGGACGCCGACTGGCAGATCGTGGACGACAGCGTCAGGGTCGATCTCCAGGCCATAGCGCGCAGCGAGCGCGCGGAGGCCGCCCCGCGCGGCGTCGAGATCCAGCGAGATGCCGCGCACCGGCTCCGCGCCGAGGATGACGTTCTCGGCCACGGTGAACGTCGGAATCAGCATGAAGTGCTGGTGGACCATCCCGACGCCAGCGCGGATCGCGTCGCTGGGGCCCGACGGGCGGTACGGCTTTCCGCGCAGGGTCATCGAACCCGCGTCAGCCTCGACCAGCCCGAACAGGACGTTCATCAGGGTGGACTTGCCGGCCCCGTTCTCGCCGAGCAGGGCGTGGATCTCGCCGGGCCGCACGTCGAGCGCGATCTTGTCGTTGGCGACCAGCGCACCGAACCGCCTCGTCAGGCCCGACACGGCCAGCAGCGGCGGCCGAGCGGCCCGGTCCGCAGGCGAAGCGGCGCTCACCCGCTGGCCCTCTGGCCCTTGACGTAGGGGACGCCGATGGCGGCCGGCGCGGCGGCCCGCCCGACCAGCCCGGCCACCACGACGATGGTCAGCACGTACGGCAGCATCCCGACCAGCTGATACGGCACGGCGAAGCCCTGGATCTGGAGCGTGACGGGCAGCGCCTCGGTCAGGCCGAACAGGAGCGCCGCGCCCCAGGCGCCGAGCGGCGTCCATTTGCCGAAGATCATGGCGGCCAGGGCGATGAAGCCGCGCCCGTTGGTCATCAGCGCCTCGAAGTGCGGGACCGATTCGAGCGTGAAATACGCGCCGCCGAGGCCCGCCAGGACGCCGCCCAGCACCACGTTCCCGATCCGCAAGCGGGTCACATCGATGCCCACCGTGTCAGCCGCCAGTGGATGCTCGCCAACGGCACGGGTGCGAAGCCCCCAGCGGGTCCGGAACAGGGCGATATGAACGACGGCCACCAGGGCGACGGCCAGCATCGTCAACGGCTGGTGCTGGAACAGGAGCGGCCCCAGGACCGGCAGCTCGCCGAGCACGGGGATATGGGCCGGCGGCAGCGTGGCAGCCCCCGGCGGTGCGCCCGTCGCGAACAGTTGGCGGTTCAGGAAGCCAGTCATGCCGACGGCCAGGATGTTGATGGCCGTGCCGCTGATGATCTGATCGACCGCGAAGCTGACCGACAGGATCGCGTGCAGCAGCGCGAGCAGCGCGCCGGTCGTCATGGCTGCCGCGACGCCGAGCCACGGGCTGCCGGTGTACACGCCCACGGCGAAACCGGCGAACGCTGCCCCGAGCATCATCCCCTCGATGGCGATGTTGACCACTCCGGAGCGCTCGCAGACGACCCCCGAGAGCGCTCCGAGCACCAGCGGCGTGCTCTTCACGATCGAGACGGCCAGCAGCGCCACGACAATGTCCAGCACAGCTACTGGGCCCGCCCCCAGCCCTTCGCCACGATCCCCTCGGTGGTGGAGGTCGGGCGACCGCCGATCCGGTACAGCCGGCGGACCAGCTCCTCCGCGGCCACCAGCAGCAGGATGATCCCCTGGACGACGGAGATGATATCGATAGGGATCTGGCTGACGAACTGCATGCGGGTGGCGCCGGCCCGCAGCGCGCCGAACAGGATGGCGGCCGGTATCACGCCAAGCGGGTGACTCTTGCCCAGAAGGGCCACGGCGATGCTGTCGAAGCCGTAGCCGGCGCTGAACCCGGGCGTGTGGTAGTAGTTGACGCCCAGGACTTCGATGGCTCCTGCCAGCCCGGCCAGCAGGCCTGACAGCGCCATCGTCAGCGTGACCGTGCCACCCACCGAGATGCCGGCGTAGCGGGCGGCACTGGAGTTGAGGCCGACCGTCCGAATGGCAAACCCGACCGTGCCGCGGAACAGCAGCCACCAGCAGCCGACGCTGAGCGCCAGCGCGATGATCAACCCCCAGTGTACCCGAAGGTCGGCGACGAGGGGCGGGATGCGGGCGGACTCCAGCACCTTCGGCGTCTGGGCCACCACCACGAACGGGCTGGGGTCTTTGAGCAGGCCCGACAGCAGGTAGCCGGTCCCGAGCAGCGCCACGTAGTTGAGCATGATGGTCGTGATGACCTCATGTGCGCCGGTCCTGGCCTTGAGCAGCCCGGCAAAACCGGCCCAGGCGGCCCCCGCCAGCGCGCCGGCCGCCAGCGCCACGAGCAGGTGCAGCGGCCAGGGCACGCCGCTCACGCCGAAGCCGACCCAGGCGCTGACCAGCGCCCCGACGCTCAACTGCCCTTCCGCACCGATGTTGAACAGGCCGCCCCGGAAGGCCAGCCCGACTGCCAGGCCGGCCAGGATGTACGGAGTGGCCCAGACCAGCGTCTCGGAGATAGAGGCGACGCGGCCGAACGACCCTTCCCAGAGGCCACCGTAGGCCAGGATCGGGTCGCCGCCGGTCGCCCAGATCAACAGCGCGCCGGCGGCGAGGCCGGTCAGGACGGCAAGGGCCTGCACCAGCAGAGTCTGCGCGAGTATCCGGACGTTCACGGCGAACGAATCGCTAGGGGAGGGTCACGCCGGTGCGGACAGCGCCGCTCTTGAGGCCGGCGTCGATCTCCTTCAGGCGAGCCTGCGCCGCATCAGGCACCTTCGAGGCGTTGTCATGGAACGGCGCGAGGCCGACCTGCCCGGTCTGGTTGCCGCTCTTGAACGTGCCATCCTGCACGCTCTTGACGAGGTCGAAGACGCCCGGCGTGATCAGCTTCATCGCGCTGGAGACCAGGACCGGCCGCACCTGGGGCAGCGTCTCCCACTGGTCGGTATCCACGCCGATGGCCAGGACGTTGCGCTCCGTCGCGCCGAGCAGCGCGCCGTTGCCGGTGTTGCCGCCGGCGCCGAAGATCACGTCAGCCTGCTGCTGGATCATCTGAACGGTGGTGTTCTTGCCCCAGTCGGGATCGCTGAAGCCCCGGGCGAGGCCGCCAGGATGGTAGGCCATGATGACGCGAATCTCCGGCTTCACCGCCTTCGCGCCAGCCTCGTACCCCTTGCCGAACTTGACGACCGGCGGCACGAGGTCGGTGCCGAGCACGCCGGCGACCACGTTGGTCCTGGTCAGGAGCCCGGCGAGCGCGCCCGCCAGGTAGCCAGCCTTGTCCTCGTCGAAGATCAGGCCCGCCAGGTTGTCCGTGGTGTTCTGCTGGAACTGATCCACGCCGATGAACTTGACGTTCTTGTACTTTGCCGCTGCTTCCTGGGTCGCCTGCCCGATGGCGAACCCGACAGTCACAATCACGTCGTAGCCGTCCTGCGCGAACTGGTCGATGTTCTTGGCATAGTCCTTCGGGTCGGTCGTCTCCAGGAACTTGACCTCAGCGCCCAGCTCGCGCTGCACCCGCTGGACGCCCTCCCAGGCCGACTGATTGAAGCTCTTGTCGTCGACCTTGCCGACGTCGGTGACGAGGCCGACGCGCAGCCGCTTGCCGCTGGCGGGCGGGCTCACCGCCGCCGGGCTGGCGGCCGGCGATGCCGCTGCAGCGGCCGGGGAGGCCCCTGCCGACGCGGCCGGACTGGCAGTGGCAGCCGACGCTGCCGGCGACGAGGCTGGCGCGGCAGCCGCCGGCGAGGCTGGCGCCGCGGGCTTGGCCGGTTCGGCTGGCTTCACCGTAGGCGCGGTTGCCGTCGGGGTGGAGCAGGCCACCAGCGTCAGCGCAAGCACCAGCAAGGCGGTCAGGAAACGGAGGCGGGGCATCGGAAGACCTCCAGTGCACGCATCGGGGATTCTGGGGGAGATCGGTGCGCCGTCGCCGCGCACGGCTGGGGCAGCATAGCATGGTGACTGATCGAACGTTCGGCCAGGCCGCGCTCAGCCCTGGCCCAATTCGTGTTACTGGTATGAAGACCGGGGGGAGTGGGATCGGCTATGAGTTATCTCCCGATTGACCAGTATGGCGTCATCGGCGATCTGCACACGGCGGCGCTGGTGGGGCGGAACGGCTCGATAGACTGGCTGTGCCTGCCGCGCTTCGATTCGCCGTCGCTGTTCGCCGCGATTCTTGACGACCGTATCGGCGGGCGCTTTCGGATCTGCGCCAGTGGCGAGCTGACCACCCGCCAACTGTACGTGCCGGACACCAACGTCCTGATCACGCGATTCGTGACCCCGGACGGCATCGCCGAGTTGTACGACTGCATGCCCATCGAGCATGACCGGCCCGGCGAGCACAGTGTCCCGCACGATCTGGTGCGGGTGATTCACGGCGTCCGTGGGACGGTGCCACTTGAGCTGCTGTGCCAGCCGGCGTTCGACTATGCCCGCGCCAGCCACTCGGTCCGCGAGATCCAGCACGGCTGCGTCTTCACGGCTGATACGCCAGCCCAGGAGCGCGTCAGCCTGCTCTCGAGCGTGCCGCTCACGCTCGACGATCTGAGTGCCCGCGCGGAGTTCACCATCCACGAAGGCGAGTGGGCCGGCTTCGTGCTGGAGTGGGTCGACGACCGCCACCCCATGACCTCACTGCCGCCCACGGTGACCTTGCGACACACCGTTCAGGCGACGGTCGATTTCTGGCAGCGCTGGCTCGGCGGCTCGACCTATCGCGGGCGCTGGCGAGAGCAGGTCGGACGGTCGGCGCTGGCCCTCAAACTGCTGACCTACGCCCCGACCGGCGCGATCATCGCCGCACCGACGATGGGCCTGCCCGAGGCCATCGGCGGGCCGCGCAACTGGGACTACCGGTACAGCTGGGTCCGCGACAGCAGTTTCATCGTGTACGCCCTGATGCGGATCGGGTTCGTCGAGGAAGCGGCGCGGTACATCGACTTCCTGACCTCGAAGTGTCTCGACGTGGCGGCCGGCGAGCCGCTGCGCGTGGTCTACCGTATCGATGGCTCGAATGACCTGGGCGAGATACACCTGGATCATCTCGAAGGGTATCGAGGCTCGCGGCCGGTGCGCGTGGGCAATGCCGCTGTCGATCAGCTCCAGCTCGACATCTTCGGCGAGTTGATGGACTCGATCTACCTGTACGACAAGTACGGCGCGCCGATCTCCTACGACGTGTGGAAGAGCCTGACGGGCATGCTCAACTGGCTGTGCGACCACTGGCAGCTTCCGGACGACGGCGTCTGGGAGGTCCGAGGCGGGCGGCAGCACTTTGTGTTCTCGCGGATGATGTGCTGGGTGGCGTTTGACCGCGCGCTGCGGATGGCGAACAAGCGCGGCTTGCCGGCCCCACGCGACCGCTGGGAGGCGGCCCGCACGGCGATCTACGAAGAGACGATGGCCCACGGGTACAACCATGAGATCGGGGCGTTCGTGCAGCACTACGGAGCCAGGTATCTCGATGCTGCCAACCTGCTGATGCCGCTGGTGAAGTTCGTCGCGCCCACCGACCCGAGGATGCTCAACACGATCGACGCGACGCGCAAGCTGCTGGTGAGTGACTCGCTGGTGTACCGCTACGATCCCGACTGCGCCGCGCCCGACGGTCTGCGCGGCGACGAAGGTGCGTTTTCGTTGTGCACCTTCTGGTGGGTCGAGGCGCTGACCCGGGCCGGCTATCTGCGCGAGGCGCGCCTGACGTTCGAGAAGATGCTGACCTACGCCAACCCGCTCGGACTGTACGCCGAGGAGCTGGGGCACTCAGCCGAGGCGCTGGGCAACTTCCCGCAGGGGTTCACCCACCTGGCGCTGATCAGCGCGGCCTTCAACCTCGACCGCGCCCTGGACGATCCACGCCTGGCGAGCAGCCGGCTGGAAGCGCCGCTGCTCGGCCCGGCCTGAGCCGCGGCGCCCCCCAACGACCGTGGGAAGGCGCGCGGTCAAACTACCCCTTCGACGAGTCGCCGCTGGGGAGCGAGGTCGAAGCCGTTCCGCCTTCCACGGCTGATGGGTTGACCGGCACAGCCTCGTAGAGCGGCGTGCCACCAGTCGCCGTCAGCGAGGCGACCTGTGCGTCGAGGGCCGCCTTCTGGGCCGTCAACTCTTCGACCGCCTTCTCAAGCTCGGCGATGCGCTTCTCGTGCGTGGACACCATCCGGCGGGCCGAGCGGCGGCTCCACTGGAGTCGGACCTCGCGGCCCAGGCCGAACATCAGCGTCACCAGCGCGCCCAGCGCCGCGCAGATCATCACGAGCACTGACAGCGGCACGGCTTCGGCGCTGATCCAGAGGAAGCGGATCGTCGTGGGCGCGGAGTTCTGGACCGCGAACAGTGCGATCACGATCCCGAAGGCCAGCGCGGCGATCCAGAAGCCTTGCATGCGGGAGGTTATAGGTCATGGATCGTAGATCGTGGGGGGAAGGGCGGCGCGAGCACGCCCCTACGACCCACGATCGTCGACCCACGCCCCACGCTAGATGATCCGTCGGATGGCGGCGATGATGTCGTCCTTGTACGGCAGCGCCTCGCGTTCCAGGCTGGCGGCGTACGGCAACGGCACGTTCTTGCCGCAGACCCGCTGTGGCGGCGCATCCAGGTAGTCAAACGCGGCGTCAACCACCCGCGCGACGATCTCTCCGCCGACGCCGCCCTGCTCAACAGCCTGATGGCTCACGACCAGCCGCCCAGTCTTCTTGACCGACGTGACGATGGTGTCCACGTCGAGCGGGGAGACCGTGCGCGGATCGATCACCTCGACGCTGATGCCTTCCTTCTCCAGCTCTTCCGCGGCCTGGAGCGCTTCGAGCACCTGGGTGTGGATGCCGACGACGGTGACATCCGTCCCCTCGCGCTTCACGTCCGCTACGCCGAACGGGATCGTGTACTCCTCGTCCAACGGCACCTCGCCCTTGGTGAAGTACAAGACCTTGTGTTCGAGGAAGATGACCGGGTTGTCGTCGCGGATGGCCGTCTTGAGCAGGCCCTTGGCGTCCGCCGGCGTGGACGGGACCACCACCTTCAGACCCGGGATATGGGCGAACCACGCCTCCAGCGACTGGCTGTGCTGCGCCGCGTTGCCACGTCCAGCTCCCTCCTGCGCCCGCATGACCAGCGGGAGGGTGATCTTCCCGCCGAACATGTAGCGCATCTTGGCGGCCTGATTGACAATCGGCTCCATCGTCAGCGTCATGAAGTCGACGTACATGATCTCGGCGACGGGCCGGGTGCCGGTGGCCGCCGCGCCGACCGCCGCGCCGGCGATCACCGCCTCGGTGAGCGGGGTGTCGCGGATGCGCTCTGGCCCGAACTCTTCCACCAGACCCTTGGTAACGCCGAACACGCCGCCGCCGCCCCAGATCGCCACATCCTCGCCCATCACGAAGACGGTCGGATCGCGGCGCATCTCTTCGCGGAGGGCCAGGTTGAGCGCCTCCGCATAGGTCATCACTTTCGTCCCCGCCGCGGGGGGCGATGCAACTGCCATGGTCGTCCCTCCGAGTTGTCAGCCGTCAGTTGTCAGCGATCAGAACGTGTCTGCTGACAACCGAGCACTGACGACTACTTGTAGATGTCGTCCATCAGGATCTTCGGGTCTGGCTCGACGGCAGCCTTCGCCGCGTTCGCCGCCACGTCCACCTTGCCCTGCACGTCCTTCTCGATCTCGGCGATCTCGTCCTCAGACGCCACGCCGTTGTCGAGCATGTAGGAGCGCAGCTTCTCGATGGCGTCCTTCTCGCGCCAAACGTCCGTCTCTTCCTTGGTCCGATAGTTGAGCGGATCGCCCACGTGGTGCCCGAGGAAGCGGTAGGTGGTCGCCACGATGAAGGTCGGGCCCTGGCCGGCGCGCGCCCGCTCCACGGCCTCGCTGGTGGCCCGGAAGACGGCCAGCACGTCCATGCCGTCCACGTTGACACCCGGAATGCCGAAGCCGATGCTTCGTAGCGCGAGATCCTCGACGGAGGTCATGACCTGGACTCGTGCGGACATCGCGAACTGGTTGTTCTCGCAGACGAAGATGACCGGCAGCTTCCAGACGGCCGCCAGGTTCATCGACTCGGCCAGGATGCCCTGGTTCAGCGCGCCATCGCCGAAGAAGCAGACGCTGACCTTGCCGTTGTTCAGGTACTTCGCGGAGAGCGCCGCGCCGGTGGCGATAGCCATGCCGCCGCCGACGATGCCGTTCGCACCGAGGATGCCCTTGTCGATGTCGGCGATGTGCATGCTACCGCCCTTGCCGTGGCTGTAGCCGGACTCCTTGCCGAGCAGCTCCGCCATCATCATGTTCACGTCGCCGCCCTTGGCGATACAGTGGCCGTGGCCGCGATGGGTGCTGGTGATGGTGTCGTCCTGGTTGAGCGCGGAACACACGCCGACCGCGATGGCTTCCTCGCCGACGTAGGCGTGGGTGGTGCCACGCATCACGCCTTCGCGGTACAGCTCGTAGGCGCGGTACTCGAACGCTCGGATCTGGGCCATGCTCCGAAACATGTGGAGCATCTGTTCGCGCGTGAGGGCAGCCATCTCTGCGGCGATTGCCATGCGGATCCTCCCGAACGGATAGTGGAAGGCCGCGGTGGCCGCAGAAGCCGGCGCCGCACCGCAGCCGTCGCTTTCAAGACTCAACGTTCGCGCGGACATGGTAGACGACCCGTCCCGGCTCGGGCCACTGGTGTGAGAAGCAGGCCAGGACGACGTATCGAGAACGCGCGCGGCCGCCGTCTCGACAAGGGGACGGCGGCCGTTGGTCAGGCTCCGCGGGGGATGTCAGGCGTCGTAGGAGCCGGAGGTCACCGTCGCCTGCTTCTCGAACGGCCACTCGGTGTGGAACACGCCCGGCTTGTCAACCCGCTGGTAGGTGTGCGCGCCGAAGTAGTCGCGCTGGCCCTGGATCAGGTTCGCGGGCAGGCGCGCCGCCCGGTAGCTGTCGAAGTAGTCCAGCGCTGCGCTCATGGCGGGCACCGGCAGGCCCAGATCGCGGGCGATCTTGATCACCGTCCGCAGCGAGCCCGTCCGCTCGTTCATGCGCGGCGAGATCTCCGGCGAGAGCATCAGGTTCGGCAGATCCGGGTCGGAAGTGTACGCCGACTGGATCTCGGCCAGCAGCTTCGCGCGGATGATGCAGCCGCCGGTCCAGATCCGGGCGATCTCGGCGAGGTTCAGGCCGTAGCCGCGCTCGGCGGACGACGCCTGGAGCAGCGCCAGTCCCTGGGCATAGCTGCTGACCTTCGCGGCCCAGAGCGCCGCTTCGAGATCCTTCTCCAGCGAGGCCCGGTCGTAGCCGGAGGCTGCGCGGGATGGCCCGGCCAGGAGGCCGCTGGCGTGGACGCGGGCATCCTTGAACGAGGAGATGCTGCGCGCCCAGACGGCGGCGTCGATGGTCGGGATCGGCGTGCCAAGCTCCAGGGCGTCCTGGCACATCCAACGGCCGGTGCCCTTCTGGCCGGCCTTGTCGAGGATCACGTCCACGACCGGCTGGCCGGTGTCCGGATCGGTGAACGCCAGGACGTTCGCCGTGATCTCGATCAGGTACGAGTCAAGGTCATGCTTGTTCCAGGAGGAGAAGACCTCGGCCATCTCCGGGGCCGACAGGCCGAGCGCATGCTGCATCAGCGAGTAGGTCTCGGCGATGAGCTGCATGTCGCCGTACTCGATGCCATTGTGCACCATCTTGACGTAATGACCGGCGCCGCGCGGCCCGATGTGGGTGACGCAGTCACCCTGGGCGCTCTTGGCCGAGATCGCCGTGAGGATCGGCGCGAGCGCCGCGTAGGACTCCGGAGAGCCGCCTGGCATGATGCTCGGACCCCACAGCGCGCCCTCTTCGCCGCCGCTGACGCCCATGCCGACGTAGTTCAGGCCGCTGCCCTCAAGCTCCTTGTGGCGACGCTCGGTGTCCTGGAACAGCGAGTTGCCGGCGTCCACGACAATGTCGCCGTCCTCCAGCAGCGGTCGGAGGTTGGCGATCTGCTCGTCCACGGCCTTGCCGGCCTGAACCATCAGAATGATCTTGCGCGGCCGGTCGATGGACGTGACGAACTCCTCCAGGGAGTAGGTCGGCGTGAACCGGCGGCCGGCCGCCGGCCCCGCTGCGAAATCCTTCGTCCGCGCCGCCGTCCGGTTGAAGACGGCGATGGGGAAGCCGTTGCGCTCGATGTTCAGCGCGAGGTTCTGGCCCATGACGGCCAGCCCGATCAGTCCTACTTGCGCACCCATAGGCGTGCCCACCTCCTCCGTGTCGCCGCGGCCAGCCCACGCAGGCCGCGTGGGCACGAGATGCCGCAGTCGTCCGTGTGTTCAAAAACGCCAGTCGTCGTCGTCATAGTAGGCCAGACGCGGCCAGCGGCAGACGTGAGACGAGGCGGAGCAGACACGCTGCTCCGCCTCGATCTGCCCGGTCGCGAATCAGGCCCGTGCGTGCAGCGCTGACCGCTTCTCGACGATCCCCTTGAGCAGCGCGTCGAACGCTTGCTCGAACTTCTCGACGCCTTCCTTCTCCAGCTGGTCGGTGACCGCCTTGATGCTGACGCCGACCGACTCCAGCGCGGCGAGCGTGGCCGTCGCACCGCCGATGTCGTTCTCGACGGTGTTGGCGACCGTGCCATGATCGCGGAACGCGTCGAGCGTCTCGCGCGGCATCGTATCGACGGTGTCCGGGCCGATCAGGGCATCGGCGTACAGCAGGTCGGAGTAGGCCGGGTTCTTGACGCTGGTGCTGGCCCAGAGCGGGCGCTGAACGCGCGCGCCGTGCGCCTTGAGGTCGGTGAACCGCTGGTCGCCGAAGATCTTCTTGAAGCTCTGGTAGGCGAGGCGGGCGTTCGCCACGGCAGCTTTGCCGCGCAGGCCCAGGATCTTCGCCTTCGCTGCCTCGTTCGACTCGGCGGCCGCCTTCTTGTCCAGCAGCGGGTCGATCATCGTATCGACGCGGCTGACGAAGAAGCTGGCGACCGACGCGACGCGGTCGACCGGCTTGCCCTCGGCGACGCGGCGTTCCAGGGCACGCACATACGCCCAGGCCACGGCCTCGTACGCCTCGATGGCGAACAGCAGCGTGACGTTGACGTTGATCCCCTCGGAGAGGAGCTTCTCGATGGCCGGCACGCCCGCGGCGGTGCCCGGCACCTTGATCATCAGGTTCGGGCGCTCCACCCAGGTCCACAGGCGGCGCGCCTCTTCGAGCGTGCCCTCGGTGTCGTAGGCGAGCGTCGGAGAGACCTCGAGCGAGACGAAGCCGTCCCCGCCGTTCGTCGCGTCGTACAGCGCGCGGAACTGGTCGCACGCCTCCCGAATGTCCTCGACGGCGAGCTGCTCGTAGATCCCGACCGGCTCGGCGCCCCGCTTCACCATCGTCTCGATGGTGCCATCATAGTCGTCGCCGGCGGCGATGGCGGCCTGGAAGATGGCCGGGTTTGCCGTCATGCCGCGCAGGCCATCGTGCTCGATCAGTTGACGAACGTCGCCGGAGAGCAGCGCCTTCCGCCGAATATAGTCCAGCCAGACGCTCTGGCCCTGCTGCTGAAGCTCTACCAGGGGATTGCCCATCGTGCTGCCTCCATCGTCGGGGTCACTCGTGAGCTGTACGCACTCGTACGTATGGTAGCCGGATGCCGCTGTCGCGCGTCCGCTCCGCCGCGCATGCTCGCGTGTCGGTCGGCCAGCACCGACGCCGCACGCCGGTCGAGCGCGTGGCAGCGCTCTTGCATCGCGCCTCTGCGCCTTCGCGCTCAGGCCGGCCGTTCCAGAAAGGCGGCCAGCCCCCTGGCATAATGATGACAGATCCTCGAAGACGCTTGACGGACAGTGCGATCCTGGCGCGGCTGGTAGAAGCAGCGCCGGGCAGTGAGTAGGAGAGGGTATGGCGACCGAAACTTCCGGCCGGGTCGAACAGTGGCGTGAGCTTGCGAAGCAGCTTCGAGTAGACAGTATTCGGTCGACCACGGCGGCCGGCTCAGGCCATCCCACGTCGTCGATGTCGGCGGCGGACCTGGCGGCGGTCCTGCTCTCCGACTACCTGCGCTACGACTTCGATCACCCGACCAACCCGAACAACGACCACCTGATTCTCTCGAAGGGGCATGCCGCGCCGCTGCTCTACTCGATGTACAAGGCGGCCGGCGCGGTCTCCGACGAAGAGCTGCTGACGCTCCGGAAGCTCGGGAGCCGCCTCGAAGGGCATCCGACGCCGGATCTGCCCTGGGTGGACGTGGCGACCGGCTCGCTGGGGCAGGGCCTGCCGATTGGCGTCGGCGTGGCGCTGGCCGGCAAGCACCTGGATAAGCTGCCGTTCCGAACCTGGGTCATCTGCGGCGACAGCGAGATGGCCGAGGGCAGCGTCTGGGAGGCGATGAGCCGGGCGTCGGACGAACAGTTGGGCAACCTGGTCGCCATCGTGGACGTGAACCGTCTGGGCCAGCGCGGCCCGACGGCGCTCCAGTGGCACACCGAGGTCTATGTCGCCCGCGCCAAGGCGTTCGGCTGGCGAGCCATCGAGATCGACGGACACAACTTCGCCGAGATCGACGCCGCGTTCAAGGAGGCCAGCTCGGGCGGCGACCGGCCGACGATGATCGTGGCGCGCACGAAGAAGGGCTCCGGGGCCTCGCTGGTCGAGGACAAGGAGAACTGGCACGGCAAGGCGCTCTCGAAGGAGCAGGCCGAGGCGGCTATCGCCGAGCTGGGCGGCGTGCGGCAGCTCACAGTCAAGCCGAAGCTACCGGCCGCCGATCCTGGCAAGAAGCCGACTGCCGCGAGCGCCCCGTCGCTGCCGACCTGGGAGCTGGGGAAGAAGTACGCGACCCGGCAGGCGTTCGGCGACGCACTGGTCGCGCTCGGGGCGGCGCGCGCCGATGTGGTCGCCATTGACGCGGAGGTCGGCAACTCGACGTTCACCGAGCTGTTCCAGGAGAAGTTCCCTGAGCGGTTCTTCCAGTCGTACATCGCCGAGCAGCAGATGGTGGCCACCGCCGTCGGCATGAGCGTCCGCCACTACGTGCCGTTCGCGGCGACGTTCGCGGCGTTCCTCTCGCGGGCCTACGACTTCATCCGCATGTCGGCCATCTCCAGGGCGAACATCCGCCTGTGCGGCTCGCACGCCGGTGTCTCGATTGGCGAGGACGGGCCGTCCCAGATGGCGCTCGAAGACCTGGCGATGATGCGGGCGGTCGGCGGCAGCACGGTGCTCTACCCCTGCGATGCCAACCAGACCGCCAGGCTCGTGGCCGAGATGGCGGACCTGAAGGGCATCGTCTACATGCGGACGACGCGGGCCGCGACGCCGGTGGTCTACGCTGCCGACGAGTCGTTCCGTGTTGGCGGCAGCAAAGTGCTGCGCTCGTCAGGCTCGGACAGCGTGACCATCGTCGCGGCCGGCATCACGGTCCCGGAGGCGCTTGCAGCCGCCGACACGCTCGCGAAGGATGGCGTCTCTGCCCGCGTGATCGATCTCTACTCGGTCAAGCCGGTCGACGCCGCGACCCTCAGCGCGGCGGCCTCAGAGACGGGCGGCATCGTGGTGGTGGAGGATCACTGGTCTGAGGGCGGCCTCGGATCGGCGGTGCTGGAGGGGCTGGCGTCGACTGGCAAGCCGCTGCCGAAGGTCAGGCTGCTCGGGGTCAGCAAACTACCCGGGTCTGGTACGCCCGCCGAGCTGCTCGACGCCTGCGGGATCAGCGCCCGGCACATCGTGGAGGCGGCGAAGGGACTGTAGCCGACCTCACCCCCCAATCCGGGGGGCTGACTTCCCGACAGTTATTGCGAAGGCGGGTCCACCATCTGCGGAACCCGGAGGTTGAATGACCGAAGGGAGGCAGATGATGGACCCGCTAGGAGTATGGCAAGGATGGGGCCGCGAGGTGG
>JADZEM010000032.1 GCA_020850535.1 Chloroflexota bacterium | reverse complement strand
TCCACGATCCACGATCCACGATCCACGATCCACGATCCACGATCCACGATCCACGATCCACGATCCACGATCCACGATCCACGATCCACGATCCACGATCCACGATCCACGACCTACTCGCTGAGCCAGGCTGCTGCCTCCCGGGCGTGGTAGCTGATGATCAGGTCAGCGCCCGCCCGCTTGATCCCCGTCAGGATCTCCATCGTCACCCGCCGCTCGTCGATCCACCCGTTCCGCGCGGCAGCCTTCACCATCGAGTACTCGCCGCTCACGTTGTAGGCGACGACCGGCAACTCCACCAGATCCCGCGCCCGGCGGATCAGGTCGAGGTACGCCAGGGCCGGCTTGACCATGATCATGTCAGCCCCCTCGGCCACGTCCTGCGCGATCTCCCGCATCGCCTCGCGGCCGTTGGCCGGGTCCATCTGGTAGGCACGGCGGTCGCCAAACTGCGGCGCGGAGTCAGCGGCCTCCCGGAACGGACCGTAGAAGCCAGACGCGAACTTGGCCGAGTAGGCCATGATCGGCACATCCGTCCGACCGCGCGCATCCAGGGCCGCGCGGATCGCCCCGACGCGCCCATCCATCATGTCGGACGGCGCGACGATGTCCGCGCCGGCCTCGGCCTGCACGGCCGCCATCTGCGCCAGCAGCTCGAGCGTCGGATCGTTCAGCACCTCGCCGTTCTCGACGACGCCGCAGTGGCCGTGGTCCGTGTACTCGCAGAGACAGACATCTCCGACGACGATGATCTCCGGGCAGGCGTCCTTGATGGCGCGCATCGCCTGCTGCACGATGCCATCCCGCGCGTACGCCTCCTTCCCGACCGGATCCTTCTCCGAGGGCAGGCCGAACAGCAGCACTGAGGGGATGCCCAGGCCCGGCAGCGCCCGCACGTCCTTGACCAGCTCGTCCACCGAGAGCTGATGCACCCCCGGCATCGAGCTGACCTCGTCGCGCACGCCTCGCCCGTGGGTCACGAAGAACGGGAGGATGAAATCGCTCGGCGCGAGCGTCGTCTCGCGGACCATCGTCCGGAGCGCATCGGTGCGGCGCAGCCGGCGGGGACGAAAGGTCGGGAAGGTGGAGATGGGGGACATGGCGGACCTCAGCGGGGAAATCTCCGGACATCGTCGGAACACCAGGAAAATCGTAGCGGATCGGCCCGCCCTCAGGCAGACGAGATAACAACTCCGAACCAATGGCGAGGAGGATACGCCTGCGATGTGCCGCACCATCTCGGTTGACGCATACTGATCGCGCATGCGAGAGTTAGGGGAGACGTACGGGTTGCAGTCACCGTCATCCGCGTCGCAGCAGTGACATCCGAGTCGTGTCTATGAGCAGGCGGCGGTCCAGCATTCCACCGGCTGATGGGGCGGCGCCGCGATGAGGCCCGGGCCTGAGCGTGAGCCAGTCATCGACGGCAGCGCGCGCGTGTCGGGCTGGCGCGTGCCCGACCGCGAGCGCGACCGGCTGCTGGCGCTGCACCGCGTCTCGACGCTGGTCGCACAGCAGCGCCAGACCGACGACGTGCTCAGGGAAGCCCTCAAGAGCGCCGTCGAGCTGGTCGGTGCCGACGCTGGATCGGTCCACCGCTGGCTGCCGGACGCCGAGCGGCTGCGCTGCGTCATCGCGCATGGACAGGCCGAGCCGCTGGTTCGGCAGGATCTGCGCCCTGGCGAAGGCGTCACCGGGCAAACGTTCGTCGCCCAGACGCCGATGATCCTCAACGACTACCAGGCCTCGAACGTTGGGACGACCGTCTCACGGGCGGCCGGGCTGCGCAGCGCGGTGGCGGTGCCCATCGCCTCCGGCGCCCACCGCCGGGGCATCCTGTCCGTCGGCTCCTACGACGAGCACCGCACGTTCGATCAGCAGGACGCGCAGTTGCTGGAGCTGTTCGCCTCCATCGTCGCCGTGGCCTGGGAGAACGCCGAGCTGTACTCCGAGCTGGAGACGCGCCTCGCACGGATCCGGGCGCTCAACGCCATGGTCCGCCTGGTGTCAGACTCGCTCGACCTGGACTACATCCTGCCGCGCATCGCCGAGGCGGCGGTCCAGCTCACCGGGGCCGCGCTCGCCGTCTTCTGGCTCGCGGACGAGGCCCACCAGGTCGTGCGACTCGCAGGCGTCTCCGACCAGCGACTTGCCGCCCTGCTGGATCAGCGCCAGATCCGCTACGGCGAGGGCGCGGCAGGGTTCGTGGCCCAGCGACGCGAGCCGCTCAACATCGACGACGTTCTGGCGGACGGCCGCAGTCAGAATCTCGATCTCTGGCGACTCACCGGCATGACCTCGTCGCTGACGTTGCCGGTGCTGCACGGCACGTCCCTGGTGGCGGTGTTGTCGATGGCCGGGCCGAAGCCGTTCCGCCTGGACGTCGCCGACAGCGAGGTGGTGGAAGGCTTCCTAGGCCAGGCCGCGGCAGCCATCCGGAACGCGTCGCTCTTCTCCTCAGTGCGCCGCAGCCAGGAGCAGCTCCAGCAGATCATCGACCATTCCCCGGCCACGATCTCCCTGAAAGACGGCCACGGCCGCTACCTGCTCACCAATCGGCGCTGGCGGCAGCGCTTTCTGGCCGACGACGGCACGGTAGACGAGCGTGGCCCGCTCGGGCGGACAGACGCGGACCTGTTCCCGCCCAACCGGGCCAGCGAGACGCGCGCGCACGACCTCGACGTCCTGACCACCGGGCGCCCCGTGGAGTACGAGACGACCATCGTCGAGCACGGCGAGCGGCGCACCTACCTCACCGTCAAGTTCCCACTGACCGGCGGCGACGGACAACCGTACGCGGTCTGCACGATCGCCACCGACATCACCTTCCGCAAGGAATCTGAGGAGGAGATGGCCGCCGCCCTGGCTGCACAGCGCGACGCCAACACCCAGCTTGAGGAGCTGAGCCGCGCCAAGAGCGACTTCGTGTCGATCGTCTCCCACGACTTCCGCAGCCCGCTGACCAGCATCCAGGGCTTCAGCGAGCTGATACACGCCGGGAACCTGTCCAAACAGGAGATGCAGGAGTACGCCGGCGACATCTACCGCGAGGCCGAGCGCCTGCAACGGATGATCGCCGTGCTCCTCGACCTCGATCAGCTGGAGGCCGGGCGGATGAACCTCCAGATCTCCCAGGTCGATCTCTGCGCCACGCTCGAACAGGTGGCCGCGACCATCGGGCGGCAGTCCCAGCGCCACGTCATCACCCTGAATCTCGATTCGGCCCTGGCTGCTGTCCCCGGCGACGCCGACCGGCTGACCCAGGTGCTGATCAACCTGCTGGACAACGCCATCAAGTACTCGCCGGACGGCGGGGAGATCGCGATCGCCGGCTGGATCGAAGGCGCGCATGCGCGCCTGCGGATTCAGGATCAGGGACTCGGCATCCCGCCGGAGGCGCTGGAGCACATCTTCGAGCGGTACCGTCGGTTGCCGCTGGCCGAGCAGCATCGCACAATTCGTGGGACGGGACTCGGCCTCCCGATTGTGCGGCAGATCGTCGAGCTGCATCGCGGCAACGTGTGGGCAGAGAGCACTCCAGGGCACGGCTCGACGTTTCACGTTCGATTGCCGCTCGACGAAACATCAGAGGCGGCAGGCAGCTGACACCTCGCCGGGGAGAAGACTGAGCATGGCACGCATTGTCGTCTGCGAGGATGACCCGGTCATCCTCAAGCTGTTACAGGTCTCTCTGCGAGACACCGGCTACGAGTTGCTGGTAGCGCACGATGGCGTCGAGGGGCTGGCGCTGATCGAGCGCGAGCGGCCCGATGCGATCCTGACGGACGTGACCATGCCCCGGATGAGTGGCACCGAGCTGGCCTCCGCCGTCCGTGAGCGAGCCGACCTGGCGCACATTCCCGTCGTCTTCCTGAGCGCGTCCGCGCAGCGCGGCCTCCGCGAGCCGGGCAACGGCCACGGCCCGACTGCCTATGTGTCGAAGCCGTTCCGCACCGCCGAGCTGCGCGACGCCCTGGCCTGGGTGCTGGACGGCGACGTCTCGGCGTAGCGCCGAGTCGATGCGGTTTCCGTGGCGCACGCCTGACGCAACCTCACCCCCCAGCCCGCTGCGTTGCGCCGTCCTGGTCTGCACGCTCTTCGTCCTGGCCGGCTGCACCATGGTGCAGCCGCGGACCGCCCCGCTCGGCGCCGAGCGCAACCCGCTCAAGCTAGCCCTCGCCGCCACCATCGAGCCGCAACGTATCGTGACGACGGGCGAGCCGCTCGTGCGGCAGTTGGAGGCCGCGACGGGCCTCCGCATCAAGCTCACAGCGCCCACCTCGCACGCCGCCGTCATCGAAGGGCTGGGCACGCACAACGTGGACGTCGGCTGGCTCGGACCGTTCGCCTACGTGCTGGCGCGCGAACGCGTCGGCGCACAGCCGCTCCTGACCAGCGTGCGCGCTGGCAGCCGGACCATCGCCGGGCAGATCGTCGTGCACGCCGACAGCGGCATCACCACGCTCGAGGGGCTGCGGCGCAAGCGCATCGCCTTCGTCGAGCCAGCCTCCGTGACGGGCAACCTGCTGCCGCGCGCCCTGCTGCTGTCCGCGGGACTGGATCCCGCAAGCGCCTTCTCCGAGACGCCGTTCCTCGGCACGCCGGAACGTGTCGTCATGGCAGTCTACCGCCGAGAGGTGGAGAGCGGCGCAACGTTTGGCGAGCGCCGCCCCGGCGCCGGCGACGACGCTCGCCTGGCGGTTCAGGCGTCGCTCCCAGACGTGCTGACCCGTGTCCGCGTGCTGGCCCGCACCACCCCCGTCCCAAACGGCGCACTCGTCGCTCGCAAGGAGCTGCCGGCAGCGCTGGCGCAAACCCTGCAGGAGGGGCTGCTGCGAATCGCCGCGAGCGCCGAGGGCGCTCGAGCGCTTCGCGCGCTGGACAATATCGACGGGTTTGCGCCAGCCGCTGATGCCGACTTCGAGCCGGTCCGCGAGGTCGTCGCCCGCCTGGGGCTGAACCTGGACGACCTCGCCGCACCGGGGCACGCCCCGAGCATACCGTAGCCTCGTGAGCCTCGTACGCAGGGCGTTCACCCCTGAACCCGGTGACGCTCACTGCCGCGCGCTGGTAGCCTTAGAGCGCACGGGCGGCGGCCGGCTGAGCCGGCCCGCCTGAAAGGGTGACGTGATGGTCAAACGGATCCTGATCCCGGTCGATCTCACGCCACTCGGCGAGGCCAAGCTGCCGGTGGCTCAGGAGTATGCGCGCGCGTTCAACGCCGACGTGCTCCTGTTGCACATTCTGCCGGCCAGGGCCGTGACTGCCGAGGTGATCAGCCCGGCCGAGGCCACCGCCCGCGCCTACCTCGACATCCTGGTGGCCGGGATGGCCGCCGCCGGCGTCCGCGCGGCCGGCATGATCCGCACCGGCTCCACCGCCGCCGCCATCGTGGACGAGGCCTGGGAGCAGCAAGTCGACCTGATCATCCTCGGCGCGAACGTGCGGCCGGTCCTCCGGAGCGTCGTCATCGGCAGCGTGGCCGACGAGGTCGTGCGGGCGGCCCACTGCCCCGTGCTGCTGGTCCGCCCGAAGCTGGATTCGGCAGCCGCCGCCCCTCTCCGCAGCTTTGACGACGACGCCGCCCGGGCTGGCCCGCTCCGACGCCGCACGCTCGGGCTGCGGACCATCGAGGTCGGGCGGATCATCGGCACGGTCGGCCGGGTGCGCGAGCTCGGCCCCGACTTCCGCCCGCTCAAGCGCCGCAAGAGCGACGAAGAGCGGCTGGCCGGCATCCGCAAGGCGATGGAGGAGGGGCGAACGCTGCCGCCGCTGGACCTGTACAAGCTCGGGTTCGGCTACTACGTGCTGGACGGCCATCACCGCGTCGCCGCCGCCCGCGAGATCGACGTGGTCGAGATGGAGGCCGAGGTCACCGAGTTCGTGCCGCTGGCCGATCCGGAGGCCGCACGGACCTTTGCCGAGCGGCGCGCCTTCGAAGGCTCGACGGGCCTCAGGGACGTGGGGGCCATCCACCCGGACAGCTACAAGCGGCTCGGCGAGATGATCGCGGAGTTCCAGGCCGAGCAGGGCATCCGCGACTACCCCGACGCTGCGCAGCGCTGGTACGGCTCGGTCTTCCGGCCGCTCTGGCAGCGCATCCGCGAGGAACGGTTCACCCGGTACTTCCCAGGGGACCGCTCGGCCGACTTCGTCGCGCGCATCGGAGCGTGGCGCAGCGAGATGCTGGAGCACGGCGCGCCGGCCGTCTCATGGGAGGCCGCCCTCGAAGGGTTCGTGGCGACGCTCGAATCGGAGCACGTCGCGCGGGATCAGGCCGGGCGGCCGGGTCGGCGCCGGAGCAGCCAGGCCGCACCTGCGCCGACCGCGACGCCGGCGCCGACCTCCACGCCGACAGCGGCCCCAGCGCCTACGGCGGCCCCAGCGACGCCGACTGACGGCGGCCCGGCGGCGTCACCAGCAGATCCCGATACGGAAAGACGTTGAGCACCTCGGTCTCGTGGTAGACGGTGCGCGTCGTGGTGCGGTTGTTGTAGATGTGGATGTGCCCGTGCAGGTGGTAGCGCGGGCGGAACGTACGCAAGAACCAGCGGAACACCTCGAAGCCACGATGCGGACGGTCTTCCTGATCGTGGATGTGGCGGGGCGGGGCGTGGGTCAGCAAGATGTCGAGGTAGCGGCCATACAGCAGCTTGTTGGTCAACAGCTGCGGGATCATGCCCCAGATCGCCGTCCGCATCCCGAACTCGCTGTACTGGTACGAGCCCTGGTTGTAGCGTAGCGAGCCGTCGAAACCGCCGATCAGCAGCCCCTGCTCCTTGACGGTCCGCCCATGCAGCTCGTGGAAGCCCCAGTCTGCACCGTGCCCGTTCTCATCCTGGTTGCGCGCCAACGAGCCGTCATGGTTGCCGTGGATCCCGTAGGTCGGCACCCCGAGGATGCTGGCGATGTAGTCGATGTAGTAGGCCGGCAGGTCACCGCAGGTCAGGAGCAGGTCGTAGTGGCCGCGCCTGGCCTCGATGCCCTGGCCGTACAGCCGCTTGTCGACCTCGTCGCAGATGGCGAGGATGCGGACCGGACGCGGGCCAGCATCCTCCGCCCGAACCTCACCGTTCGGTAGAACCTGACCACCATTGGTCATGGGGAGCGTCTGCATGGCTGGAGTATCCCACCGGGAGCCTGTCACTTGCTAGAACGTTGCGCCGATGAGACAGGAGGCTAATTCCCCGCGCATACGCTCCGCTCCACGACGCGGAAGGCCCTCACCCCCCTGCCCCCTCTCCCTGTGCGCGGGAGAGGGGGAGCAACGCCAGTCTCGTGTGTCTCCCCCTCGCCCGCGCACAGGGAGAGGGGGCTGGGGGGTGAGGGCCATCCGGGGTGGCGGCCCCCGTGCTACTTGAGCCGGATCACCTGCCCGCTCCGCGCCGACTCGTAGATCGCCAGGATCAGCTCGATGGCCCTGCGCGAGTCTGCCGCCTTCACCAGCGTCGGCGAGGTGTAGGCGTCGTCGCGGACCCAGCGCGCCATGTCCTGGAACGTGTTCAGGACCGGCGACACGGCCTCTGGCGGCTGGTCGGCCTCCAGCGACTTCCACATCGCCACCTGCCCATCGGTCAGGATCAGGCTGCCCTTGTCCCCGCCGATCTCGATGCGCGTCATCGAGCCGCCGCCGTACTGGCCGGCCGGGCGGTCGTTGTGGAACGTCGTGGTGCCGACGAGCGTCGCCATCGCGCCGCTGGTGAAGGTGACCAGCGCCAGCGCCGTATCCTCGGTCTCCATCGCATGGGTCAGGGTGGCCGTGCGCGCCACCACGCTCTCGACCTCGCCCAGGTACCAGAGCATCACGTCCAGCGAGTGGATCGCCTGGAGCAGCATCACGCCGCCGCCGTCCACGGCCCAGGTGCCACGGGTGCCGGTGTAGTAGCTCTGCGGACGGAAGCATTTGTAGGTGAACTCGCCGGTCACCAGCCGGCCCAGCGAGCCGTCGGCGATGGCCTGATACCCCAGGTAGTGCCCGGGCTTGAACCGCTCCATGTACTCCGTCGCCAGCTTGACGCCGTGCGCCTCGGCCGCCTCGATGATGGCATCCACCCGGTCCAGGGTGATCTCGAGCGGCTTCGTCACCACGAGGTGCTTGCCGGCCCTGGCGGCGTCAATGGCGATGTCGCGGTGGAAGGCGTTCGGGGTGAACACGCAGACGACATCCACATCGTCGCGGGCCAGCAGGCGATGGTAGTCGCTGTACGCGTCGACCCCCAGCTCTGCGCCGACGCGCTGGGCCGTCTGCTCGGTCCGCGAGGCCACGGCGACCAGTTCGGCCTCGGGCACCTGCTGAATCGCGCGGCAGCGTCCCAGGCCGAAGTTCAGCCCGATGACGCCAAAGCCGACGCGTCCATCCTTCGTTGGCATCTGACTCTCCCATGAGTACGTTCAGGGAGACGGTAGCACGGAGCGGTTCTGGGTTTCAGGTTTCGGGGGACACATCAGCCGAGACCCGAAACCTGAAACCCAGAACCTATGACTTGCGATCTACGACCCTAAGCCGGTGGGGAGGCAGCGCGGATCGACCACGCAGCACGCGCCGTCATCGATGTGGTCGGCGCTCTCAACTTGCAGGGTGATATGCCCGACGTGCAGGTCGTCGCGCAGCAGCCGCTGCAGGTCGTGCAGCACGTCGGCGGAGGGGCGGCCCGTCGCCTGGACGTGGGCGCTCATGGCGACGTACCCGCTGGCAATCGTCCAGGCGTGCACGTCGTGCACCGCCGCCACGCCCGGCACCAGGGCCATCGCCCCGACCACCTTCTTGAGATCCAGGTGCGCGGGCGTCGCCTCCAGCAGCACGTCGAGGCCGCTCCGGAGCAGCGCCCAGGCCCGTGGCAGGATGAACAGTGCCACCAGCACCGAGACCAGCGGGTCGGCCTGGGTCCAGCCCGTGAGCATGATGGTGACGGCGGCGAGGATCGCGCCGACTGACCCGACCATGTCCGCGACGACTTCCAGCATCGCGCCACGCATGTTCAGGCTGCTGTGCGCCGCCCCATGCAAGACCTTGAAGCCGACGGCGTTGACGATCAGGCCGCCCACAGCCACCACCAGCATCGGCACGCTGGCGACGGCCTCCGGCTCGGCAAAGCGGTGCCAGGCCTCGTAGAGCACGCTGACGGCGATGCCGAACAGCAGGATCGCGTTGGCGACGGCGGCCAGCACCTCGGCACGATGGAAGCCGTAGGTCTTGGAGGGCGTCGCAGGCCGCGCAGCGATACGCAACGCCGCCAGCGACATCGTCAGGCCAAACACATCCGTGAGCATGTGGCCGGCGTCGGCCAGCAGGGCCAGCGAGCCGGAGAGGAGGCCGCCGACGACTTCCGCCAGCAGGTACGCCGTAGTGAGACCGAGAACCACCAGCAGCCGCCGCTGGTTCGCCGCCGTCGCATCGTGGGGTCCGTGCGGGCCAGCGTGCGGGTCGTGACCGTGCTGGTGCTGGTGCGTGGCTGCTCTCCGAAGGTTGGCGGGCGGGCCTGCATCGTCATGACGCCTGCCCCTGGCTCCGTCCCCGTAATGATACGGACTGGCCCTCAGATGAGACAACGCACGAGATGGCCGAGCGGTCCCGGATCGCGTGCGCGCCGCATCACCATGACGCCAACACTATCTCAGTGCCCCACTTCCGCCGATATATTGCGTAGCAGCACCTCCATGGTCGTCTTGCTGGCTCAGCCTTGGCGCTCCGACGCGCCGATGAGGGGAATGCGCCGAGCATCTGACGCCACATTCCACCGAGCGGCTGTCTACGCACAGACAGCTCGATGAGGATCGCATGACGGCTGGCACGACGAACGGGACGGCGACTGGACCGGAAATCTCAGAGCGAGGGAGCCCTCGGCGGGCCACCATGTCGCTGGCCGCGCGCATCGGCCTGCTGAACATCATGCTCTGCGCGACGCTGGCCGTTGCCCTCACCTGGCTCGGCACCTACCGCGCCATCCGTGGGCTGGACGAGCAGGCGCAAGCGGCGCTCACCGCCGATGCGCGAGGCGTCGCCAGCGGCATCGACGCCTGGCATGCTCAGCGCATGAACCAGTTGCGCGCCCTGGCCAGCATGCATGTCATCGGGGACTTCGTCCTGACGGCCCCCGAGCAGCGACCGGCCCGGCTTGAGCCGATCTTCGACATCCTGCGTGGGCACGCCAGCATCGCCCCGGACGTTGACTCGATCGCCCTGGCCGACGCCAACGGCACCTTCATCGCCAGCAGCAGCCCGACCGATATCGGCCAGAACGTCAGTCAGCGCGACTACTTCGCCGAGGCGATGTTCGGGCGGCCGTTCATCTCCGGCGTCAGCATCTCGACCATCACCAACGCCCCGTCCATCTTCCACTCGTTCCCGGTGACCAACGAGCGCGGCATCGTCGTCGGCATCCTGCGCTCCCGCTCGAAGCTCGATTGGGTGCAGGGTATCGTCCAATCGGCGCAGGCACGGGTCGGAGCCGGCGCAACGGGCATCCTGCTGGACGAGAGCGGGCTGGTCATCAGCAGCAGCAGCGACCCCTCCTGGCTGTTGCGGCCCATCGTACCCCTCCAACCAACCGTCAGCGCCGCGCTCGCCAGCGACAAGCGCTGGGGCAACAATCCAGCGCCCGGCCCGCTCGGCGAGGCCGATCTGGTCCCAGCCGTCGGCATTCAGCATCCGACGACGCTCACCTGGAGCAACGGGTCCTCCGAGCTGCGGGCCGTCGCCGTGCCGCTCAGTACGACCTCCTGGAGCTACGTTGCAGCCCTGCCCGTGGCGACGTTCCAGGCGGCGGCCAACGACTTCCTGCGCCACGCGCTCCTCTGGGCGGCGCTGGCGCTGGCGATCTCCGCGACCGTCGGCGTGGTGCTGGCCCGGCGCATTAGCAGTGCGCTCTCGGCGGTCACCGTCGCCGCCCGCCGCATCACCAGCGGCGACCTGGAGCACGTCAACATTCAGCTCGGGCTGCACGCCGACCGCGAGCTGGAAGTGCTGGCCGAGTCGTTCAACGAGATGGTACGGCGGCTGCGCGAGACGACCGTCTCCCGGAACCAGTTGGAGCAGCGGATCCAGGAGCGCACAGCCGACCTGTCCGAGGCCAACGAGCTGCTGACCCGCGAGATCGGCGAACGGCGGCGCGCCGAGCGCGAGCTGGAGCACCTCGCCTTCTACGACAGCCTGACTGGCCTGCCGAACAGGGCGCTCTTCCTGGATCGGCTGGAGCACGCGCTCCAGGGCGCAGCCAGGAATCAGCAACGCCTGACCGTCATGTTCCTCGACCTGGACAACTTCAAGGTGGTCAACGACTCGCTGGGGCACAAGGCCGGCGATGCGTTGCTGGTCACCATCGCCGGGCGGCTCAAGGCCTGCCTGCGCAGCCAGGAGACGGCGGCGCGGCTTGGAGGTGACGAGTTCACCGTCCTCCTGAACGACGTGGGCAACGAGGCAGACGCCATCGTTGTGGCCGAGCGCATCCAGGAGACGATGCGCGAGCCGATCCCGCTCGACGGCCGCGAGTTCGTGCCGGGCGTCAGCATCGGCATCGTCCTGAGCCGGCCCGGCGTGGACACCACCGAGACGCTCCTCCGCGACGCCGACCTCGCCATGTACGGCGCGAAGTCTGGCGGCAAGGGCCGCTACGAGGTCTTCGATCAGAGCATGAGCGCGACGGCCCTCGACCGGCTGCAGCTCGAAGCGGACCTGCGCCACGCCATCAAGCGGAACGAGCTGCGGGTCATGTATCAGCCGATCCTCGGGCTCGAAGGCGGCGGCATCCGCGAGGTCGAGGCGTTGCTGCGCTGGGTCCACCCGGAGCGTGGCGTCGTCTCGCCGATGCAGTTCATCCCGCTTGCCGAGGCCACCGGCCTGATCGTGCCCATCGGCCAGTGGGTCATCGAAGAAGCGTGCCGGCAGGCGAAGGCGTGGCAGCGCGCCGCGCCGATGGACCCGCCGCTGATCGTCAGCGTCAACCTGTCGGTGCGGCAGTTCCGGCACCCGGGCCTTGCCGATGACATCGTGCGGGCGCTGCACGAGGCGGACCTGGACCCTGGCTGCCTGAAGCTGGAGATCACCGAGAGCGTCGTCACCCAGGAAGGTGATGAGGCCGTCCGCATCCTCTGGCAGTTGAAGGAGCTTGGCGTCCGGCTGGCCATCGACGACTTCGGGACCGGCTACTCGTCGCTGAACTACCTGCTGCGGTTCCCCGTCGATACGCTCAAGATCGACCGCTCGTTCATCAGCGGCCTCGGCAACGACGACCAGAGCGTGATGATCGTGCGGAGCGTGATCGACCTTGCGCGGGGCCTGAACCTGGCCGTCACCGGCGAGGGCATCGAGACGCCCGAGCAGTTGCACCGGCTCCGAGCGCTGGGCTGCCATCAGGGTCAGGGGTTCTTCTTCGCACACCCGCTGACCAGCGACGCGGTGACGGCCCTCCTCGACGGCGAAGACACGTCGACCACGAAAACGGACGCCGCGTAAGACCGATTCAAGACATCGCCCTGCGGCGCGGGGGCTTATCTCCCGCCACCCTCCACACCGGACCGGCGCGGGACAGGCCCCCGTACCACGCCATCGGCCAGCCGGTCACCGACTCGCCGACTTCAGGTCAGGGTTGGAGGCCGGCCAGCGCCAGCACCCGCCGCGCGGCAACCTCCGCTCCATTGAGGGGGCGGTCCGTCCAGGGACGGTCGAGGACGGCCAGCCGATCCAGGGCCGGCCGCAGCGCGAGAGCGTCCAGCGCCGCGCGCTCGAGCGGCACGGCGCGCGCCTCGGTCTCCAGCGCGCGCACCAGCACCGGCTCTTCGCGGAAGCCGCTCCGCGAGGCGTACAGGGCCGGCACCCGGTTGGCGATCAGGTCCGCCACGATCCCGTAGCCCGGCTTCGTGACGACCACGTCGCACGCGGCCAGCAGATCGACGTAGCGATCGTCCAGCGGCGGCAGCAGGAAGAGATTCTGACCGCGCCGCTCGGCCAGTCTGTCAGATGACAGCGTGGCGCACGTCGCGACGAAGGCGTACTCGTGCAGCGCGGCCAGCGCGTCCAGGTCCAGGTCGGTGCTGGCGTGCCCGCCGAAGCTGAAGAGCACCAGCGGCGCGTCGAGCGGCAGGCCGTGGCGTCGGCGCGTCTCCTGGCGGCCGGCCATGGCCTGACGGGCCAGCAGCGGCACATCCTCAACCGTCGGGAAGGCGTCCAGGCCGGCGTGGTACGGCAGGCGCAGCAGCACGGTCGCCAGCGCCTCCTGGGCCCGAATGTGCTCGATCAGGTGGGCATGCCCGGGCGCGTCCTCCACGAACGGCTCGTAGATCCAGTCCCAGGAGAAGTTGGCCAGTGCGATGCCCGGCACGCCGGCCCGCGCCGCGATGGCGAACGCCGCCGATGGCACATCGGCCACCACCGCGCGCGCCCCGATCCGTCGAAGGTGGGCGGCCTCGGCCTCGATGGCGGCTGGCTCGTGGGCAACCCAGTCAGCGTACCGCTCCAGTGTGGCCTGCGCGTCGATGGTCAGGCTGTCGCGCTGCAGTACGCCGACGTCGATGGCGCACGACTCCACCACGACGCCCGGCGGAAAGATCCAGGCCGGGGCCATCGTCCGCACCACCACCTGGACATCGGGGCGGAGCGCCAGCAGCGCCCGGCACAGACCGGCGCAGCGGACGGCGTGCCCGAACCCGTGGCTGCTGGTGTAGACCACGACAGCCGGGAGGGAGGCTGCGGCAGATGGGGAGATCGGCACGCGGCATTGTACCGGCTGCCCGCACCCTGACCGTAGAACGATTGCATGTTCACTGGTGTTCCCGAAACGCCGTCGAGCGAGCGGTCGGGGCTTGAAAGCCCCGACCACGCTGCAACGACGCGCTCAACATGCAATCGCCCTGATTCTGGCCGCTGACTGCACGCTCCCTGGACAGCGCGCCCGGCGCGTGCGACCATCCCCTGCACCTGGGAGGGACTCGGATGGCTGACAGGGCAGAGGCGCGCGCGCTGCTTGTAGGCGCGGTGGACACACACGTACACAGCTCGCCGGACCTCGTCGAGCGCAAGCTGGACGACTACGAGCTGGTTCGGCAGGCCCGTGAGCGCGGCATGGCCGGGCTGGTGCTCAAGAACCACTTCTTCACGACGGCCCTCCGCGCGAGGCTGGTCTCGATGCAGGCGCCCGGCATCGCGGTGATCGGCTCCATCGTGCTGAACCAGCCGCAGGGCGGCATCAACCCCTGGGCCGTCGAGGCGGCCGGGCGCGGCGGCGCGAAGGTCGTCTGGATGCCGACGGCCCACTCGGAGAACCAGTTGGCGCACGAGTCGGCCCCCGGCGTGCGCGCCCACCCGGCCGCCATGCACCTGCCGGGCCGGCATGCGGGCGTCCGCGTCTTCGACGACGATGGCTCGCCGACCACCGACACCGAGCTGGTGCTGGAGATCATCCGCGACCGTGGCATGGTGCTGGCCACGGGCCACCTGACGCCCGACGAGGTCGACCGGCTCTCGGCGCGGGCCATCGAGATGGGGCTGAAGAGGATCGTCTCGACCCACCCGGATCTGCCAGCGATCTCGATGCCCGTCGAGCTGCAGAAGAAGCTCTCCGAGCGGGGCATCTACTTCGAGCGGACTTTCAACGTCACCCAGCCGCAGTACGCCACGCTGACAGTCCCAGAACTCGCCGCCCGCATCCGCGAGGTCGGCATCGGCAGCACGATCATGGCCACGGACTTCGGCCAGCCGACAAGCCCGCTGCCAGCCGAAGGGCTGGAGATGTACATCGCCGGGATGCTGGAGAACGGCATCAGCGCGGGCGAGGTCACGCGGATGGTCGGCGAGCACGCCCGGTCGCTGCTCGACATCTGAGCCGGCCCGTGCAGGAGACTGTGGGGCCACAGCCGTCAGCCCACCACGGCGGCCTACCGCCAGTCGATGCCCCCGAAGCCGCCTTTCCCAACCCGACGCGGCGCTTGCGAGAGGTCGCGCGGGAGCACGTACAGGCCGCCGCCGCCCATCATCGCCAGCCAGAAGCCGTCAGGGGACCAGGCCAGCGTCGGCTCGTCCTCGTCGAAGGAGGTCAGGCGGGTGGCATCGCTGCCGAAGAGGTTCATCACCCAGACGTCGCCGGGCGGGCCGTGGGCCAGCGGGCCGCGCACAGACTCGGATGGCCGGGGGCCGATCTTGCCGAACAGGGCGGTGAGATCGGCCGGGCCGGGCGGCGACATGGCTTCGCCGACCGAGGTGCTGCCGATGAACGCGATCTCCGTCCCGGAGGGCGAGAAGCGCGGCGACGAGATCTGGACGAGGTGATCGGCAGGGATCATCGTGCGGGACATGACGCCCGTGGCGTCGATCACCACCAGCTCGTTCAGGAAGCCAGAGGTGGGCGACGGCCGCACGTAGGCCAGGAAGCGGCCATCGGGTGAGACGGTCGGCCAGCCGCCAACGGCAATCGTCCGGGTCGCCTGGCTGGCGTCGATGGGCGCGAACATCACCTGGGTGTTCGTCGCGCCACCGGACGGCGGCAGGTGATCGTAGTAGAGGCCGGTCCCGTCTGGGAGCCACGCTGGCCCGCCGAGCAACGCGCCGTCCTTGTCATGCTGGGCGATCGGCAAGGCTTCGCCGCCCTGGGCCGGCAGCACCAGGATGTCTGAGCCGCCGACGCGCTCGCCGGGCAGCCGTCCGAAGCGGCTGATCGCCAGACTGGCGCGGTCCGGCGACCACACGGCGTGGCCGGAGACGCCGACTGGCGGCAGAACAGCCAGCTCTTGCTCTCCACCGGTGGCGACGTTGGTCAGGAGCACGCCGGCCCCGTGGGGCGCGGCGATGGTGCCGATCGGGCCGTAGGTCCACGGCTCGATGATGGCGGCCGGCTCCTGTCCGTAGGCAGACGGACTGCCGGACACACCGCAGAGCAGCGCGGCGAGCACCGTCAGGACCGTCAGGCGGATGGCCCGCAGGCCGGACCGCCCGGCCAGCGGCCCCCGCCAGCGCGGCGGGGACTGCGTGGGCCGGGAGATCCGTGCGCGTCGCATGGTGTGCTCGTCGGCCAGCCTACGCCGTCCGGCGCAGCCGCGCGACGCCGAGGACGCTCACGCCGACGACGAGGAAGCCGAAGCCGAGCAGCAGCAGGCTCGGAGCCGGGCCGGAGGCATCGGCGTAGCCCGACGCCGGCAGGACGGACGGGCTCGCCTGGGCCGGCGGGGCCGCCAGCTGCGCCGCGATCCGATCCTGAACCGCCTTGAGGGACTCCTGGGACTTGGTCTGGATGTCCTTCAGCGCATTCTGCTGATCGGTGCCGGTGAGGGTCTTGGCACGGTTGGCCGTCGCCACGACGGTATCCATGTCCGTGCCGACCTTCGCCAGGACAGACTTGTCCTCAGCACCGCTGGCGGGCCGCTGGGCAGCCTCGTCGGCGGCGGCCTTGGCGGCCTGGGCCTGGGTGGTGATCTCGTTCAGCTGGGTGGCGATCTCGGCCGGGTTGGTCAGGCTCACGCTGGACTGCGCCCGCTGCGCCAGGGCGCTCAGACGCTCGTTCGTCGTGGTGAAGTGCATGCGTGCGAAGGCCGGCGCTGGAGCCACCAGCATGAAGCCGAACGCCAGGGCTGCGAGCGAAAGCAGAAGTCGCTTTGCCACGGTCTCCCTCTCTTATCAGTGTCCGCCGACGGGCTGGACGTCGCCGTCCACCGCCGCTGCGATCCTGGTGCCCAATGCGATGGGCGCAGTGTGCTTCCTGGGGTCGGGGTAGACGGGGCGGGCTATGCTCGGTGACGTCACCTCCCTCTGGCCTGGTCTGCCGAGACCGCACAGCGGAATCCGAGATCCTTGGCTGCGATGGTCACCGGCTCGGCCAGTCGACGGGTCAGTTCGATCGAATTCGGCAGGCTCAGCCAGGAGCCGCCCCGCGTGACGCGGGAGCCGGCCCCGGCCGCGCTGCCGGTGGGTTGGGTCAGGGGGTACGGCTGGAGTGAGCTGTCTGTCCACTCACGGGCGTTCCCGGTCATATCGAGGATGCCATACGGGCTGGCGCCGCGTGGAAAACTGCCGACGCGCCGGGTATCCGGCTCACCCTCGGTCTGGTTCTCGATGTTAGCGAACTCGGGGTGCGGCTCGTTGCCCCAGGGCCAGAGCCGGCCGTCCACGCCGCGCGCCGCCTTCTCCCACTCGGCCTCGAACGGGAGACGTTTGCCAGCCCAGCGGCAGTAGCTGTCGGCGTCCTTCCAGGTGACGTTGACGACGGGATGGTCGTTCCGCTCGACATCGTAGAACTTTGCGTCGAAGTTGGCGGCGTCGAAGAACCGCCGCCAGTCGCCCTCGGGCTTGCTGCCGGTCTCCTGCACGTACTGCTGGAAGCGGGCGTTGGTGACCTCGGTCACGTCGATGTAGAAGGCCGGCAAGGCCAGCGTGAAGCGCGGTCCCGTGGATGCATCGCCATCCTGGCCCATCTGGAAGCCGCCGGCCGCGATCAGCGCCATCTCGGCGCCATCCTGGGCGGTGATCCGCCCGGGCAGGGCCACGGTGGGCGTCGGCGGGACCGGGGTCGGTGGCTCCGGCTTGGCCGGGGCGGTCGTCGGCGCGACGGGCTTCTGCTCCGCGACGGTCGGCGGGGTCGTCGGCTTCGCGGCTGGTTCGGTCGGCTTCGCGGCTGGTTCGGTCGGCTTCGCCGCCGGCTGCGTCGGCTTCGCGGCTGGGTCGGTCGGCTTCGCCGCCGGCTCAGTGGGCTTCGCGGCGGGGGCCGTGGTCGGCCCGGCCGTCGGCTTCGCGGCGGCCGGCGTGGCCGTCGGCTGGGACGCCGACGGGGTCGCCGTCGCGGAGCGGCCCATCAGGGCCGGCAGCACCCCCGGCACGAAGAAGATGCCGCCAGCGACCAGCAGGGCGACGGCCACCAGCCCGACGAGCACGGGCAGGACCGGCGAGCGCCCCCCCGCGCCGGCCGATCCCGGGGCCGCGGCGGCCGCGGCGGCCGGCCCGAGCTTCGCCTGCCGCTGGCGGGTGCGCTCGCCGGCCCGCGCCTCGATCTCCTCGGAGGAGAGGCCAGATTCCCGATCGACCTGCCGCTCCAGCTCCTCCAGATGCGCGAGGCGGGCCCGCTCGCGCTCGGCGCGCTCACGGGCATCCTGCTGCTCGCGTTCGCGGCGCTCGCGCTCAGCCTGGGCCTGTTGCTCGCGGCGGGCGCGCTCGGCCTGCTCTTGCTGCTGTCGGCGCTCCTCGGCCTCGCGGGCCTCCTGCTGTCGTCGGGCCAGTTCGCGGGCCTCGAACTCCCGCCGGGCCTGCTCGCGCGCCTCGGCGTCGCGGCGGGCCTGTTCCTGGGCCTCGGCCTCTCGACGGGCTTGCTCGCGGGCTTCGGCGTCACGGCGGGCCTGTTCGCGGGCCTCAAACTCGCGCCGAGCTTGCTCGCGGGCCTCCTGCTCGCGGCGGGCAGCCTCCCGCGCCTCGGCCTCGCGCTGGGCCGCTTCGCGCGCCTGCTGCTCGCGCCAGGCGGCCTGCCGGGCCTCCTGCTCGCGGCGCTGCGCCTCTTGCTCGCGGCGCTGGGCTTCGCGGGCCTCGGCTTCCCGGCGCTGGCGCTCCTGCTCGGTCCGGCGCGCGGCCTCCTGACGAGCGCGCTCGGCGGCCAGCCCGGCGTCCGCCTGCCGGATCAGCCCCTGGACGCCGGTGTCCCGGTCGCCGCGCAGTCCGAAGCGGTCGATCTCCTCGGCGGCCGTCTGCCACTGCTCGGCGTCGATCAGCCCCTGCACCCGCGAGCGCTGGGCCAGCCGCGCCCGCTGCCGCGCGATCTCCTGCTGGATCTGCGAGCCTTCCGGGTAGCTGGGGTGGTCCCGGACCAGCTCGGCGGCCAGCCCCTCGGCGCGGCTCATGTCGCTGGCGCGCAGGGCGTCCTGGGCCTGCTCGGCCAGGATCAGCGGGCGGAGTGCCTGCCGCAGCTCGGCGGCAAGCTGCCCGGCCGTGTGCTGCCGGTCCTCCGGGTGCTTCGCCAGCGCGCGGCGGATGACGGCCTCGACGGCGGCCGGCGCGGGACGTCCCGTCAGCGGGTTGGGGGGCAGCTCCGGGACGGGCGCATGGACGTGCTGATGGAGGATCGCCATCGGCGCGCCCTGGAACGGCGTCTTGCCGGCGAAGATCCGGTAGACCATCACGCCGAGGGCGTAGACGTCGCTGCGGGCGTCGAGCGGCGAGCCGGTGATCTGCTCGGGCGACATGTAGTCGGGCGTGCCGAGCAGCGTGTTGGTCATCGAGGCGGTGGCGTCGAGCAGTTTGGCGATGCCGAAGTCGGAGAGGATGGCGGTGCCGTCCTGCTCCAGCAGCACGTTCGACGGCTTGATGTCGCGGTGGATCAGGCTGTTGCGGTGCGCGAAGTCGAGCGCCGACGCCACGCCGCTGACGATCTTGTCGATCTCCCGGGCGGTGATCGGTTTGGCGAGCCGTTTGTCGAGCGTGAGGCCGTCGACGAACTGGAGGACAAGGTAGGCCGAGCCGTCCTCCTCGCCGTAGTCGTAGACGGTGACGATGTTGGGGTGGCCGGCCAGCCGGGCCGAGGCGCGCGCCTCGATCTGGAATCGATTCCGCGCGCCTTCCGGCTCGACCATCTCTGGCCGCAACACCTTGATGGCGACGTGCCGATCCAGCGCGGCATGGTACGCCTTGTAGACGGTCGCGAAGCCGCCGCGCCCGATGATCCCGACGACCTTGTACGCACCGTTCCGCCCGAACGACTCCGGCAGGGGCGTCCCGCTCATACGGCGTCCCGAACCATGCAGCGGCCGGGCCTGATGCCGGCCGGCCCCACTCCCGGCAGCGCCACCTTCATGATGCGATCTCCGCTCGTTGGGGACACCGCGCCATCCAGCTGATGATCGATCCTCCAGGGCCGGGGACCGTGGGTGTGGCCGCGCAGAGCCTGCCACAGGCAGCGCCGCGCGTGCCGGCTCGCCGCCCGCCTCCGCGAGCACGGCGCCATCCGGCTGGTAACCCAACGCCTCACGCGCGCCCCTCTGGTCATGATAGCCGAACGCCATCACCCCTCCGGCCAGATACCGGCCCCCTCTATATTCGAGCAGACCGGGCAGCGGGCGCGCTGTTCTGCCAGCAACACTCGGGCTGTTGGGATGCGAACGGGTGCGGGTGAACCATCAGCCCGGCGTGTCCGGTCTATACTGCCGCGCCGGGCCGGCCAGGACGCCCGCTCGGCAGCCTGACGGCGTCGTCAGGTGGTGTGGCCGCCGCGAAGTCGACGGCCGGCCTACCCTGCACCACCCGACGACGCGCACAGTGGGAGGCTTCATGCGGATTACCGATGTCACCACGACGCAGCTGCTGATCCCCGACCTGCCGGGCATCAAGGACTCGACGATCCGGACGGCCGGCAAGGGGCGCGGCGGACTCTTCGTGCACATCAAGACCGACGAGGGGATTGAAGGGTTCGGCGTCGGGATTGGCGAGTCGAAGGGCGTCATCGAGCGCCAGCTCAAGTCGGTGCTGGTGGGCCAGGATCCGCTCTGCCACGAGAAGCTCTGGGACGATATGTTCTGGAAGGTCCGTGGCTACGGTCGGAAGGGCGTGGCGTTCTGCGCGATCTCCAGCCTCGACATCGCCCTCTGGGACTTGAAGGCGAAGGCGTTCGGCGTGCCGCTCTACCGGCTGCTTGGCCCGTACACGGACACGGTGCCGATCTACGGCTCGGGCGGCTGGACGAGCTTCAGCGAGGCCGAGCTGGTCAAGGAGCAGACGGGGTACGTCGAGCGGGGCATCCCACGCGTCAAGATGAAGGTGGCCATCGACTTCGGCAAGGACGAGGCGCAGGATCTGAAGCGGCTGGCAGCGGTCCGCAAGGCTGTCGGCGACGACGTCGAGATCTTCGTGGACGCCAACAACGGCTACTACGCGAAGCAGGCCATCGCGATGGGCCGCCGCTTCCAGGACTACAACGTCCGCTGGTTCGAGGAGCCGGTCCTCGCGGACGACATCCAGGGGCTGGCGGCCATCGCGAAGGCCATCGACATCCCGGTGGCCACCGGCGAGCACGAGTACACGAAGTACGGGTTCAAAGAGCTGATCGCGCAGGGCGGCGCGGACATCGTGCAGCCGGACGTGGGCCGGGTGGGCGGCATCACCGAGTGGATGAAAGTAGCGCACCTGGCGCACGCGTTCAACCTGCCGGTCGCGCCGCACGCCGTGCAGCTGGTGCACCTGCACCTGGCCTGCGCCACCCCGAACCTGCGCGTAGTCGAGTACCTGGGCGTCTCCGAGGAGACGGACAAGATCTTCTACACGGAGTTCCCCGAGCCGAAGAACGGCATGTGGACGCCGTACCCGGACAAGCCGGGCCTGGGCCTGGAGCTGAACCCGAAGGCGGTGGAGAAGTACCGCGTCGGGTAGTGGTCAGTGATCAGGGCATGCTTGAGAACGCATGCGACTTGCCGTTGTCATCCTGAGCGGAGCGAAGGACGACAGGGTGGGGCGCTCGCGTCACCCGCTGACGGTCAGCTTGTGCATTGCTCGCGGACCGTCAACATTCGCGTCAGCGGGTGAGGTCCTTCGCTCCGCTCAGGATGACAGGGTGGGATGCCTCGCCCACTATGTCCCACGACTCCTGGCCCGTGGCTTCTGGCTACTCGAACAGGTCCGCCAGCTCCGGGACCACCCACTGGGCCTTTTCACCCTTTGAGACGCGCTCGATGTTGGCGAAGCAGTTCGCGAAGCGGCGCGGGAACGACTGCCACGTCGGGCCGGCCATGTGCGGCGTCAGGGCGACGTTCTTCAGCGCGAAGACGGGGTGATCGGCGGGGGGCGGCTCCTCGTTGAGCACGTCCAGGCCGGCCCCGAGGATCGTGCCCTTCCCCAGCGCCTCAACCAGGGCCTCTTCGTCCACCAGCTCGCCGCGCGCCGTGTTCACCAGGACGGCCGTTGGCTTCATGATCGAGAGCGACTCGGCGTCGATCAGGTGGCGAGTCTTCGCGTTGAGCGGTACGTGGACCGTCACGGCATCCGAGGTCCGCAGCAGCTCGTCCAGCTCCACGTAGCGCACGCCGAGGGCCTGCTCGCGCTCGGCCGGGAGGCGGAACGGATCGTAGTAGATCAGGTCGGCGTCCCAGCCCTGGAGCCGCTTCGCCACTTCCTGCCCGATGCGCCCCATCCCGACGATGCCGACGGTGGAGTGCCAGACCTCGTAGAGCCGCAGCGAGCCAAACGAGGGATCACGCCAGCCGCCTCGGCGGACGGCGTCGTCCAGGGCCGTCAACTGCTTGAGCGAGGCGAGGATCATCATGATGGCGTGCTCGGCCACGGCGATGGCGTTCGCGCCGCCGTTGACCGAGACCGGCAGCTTCGCGGCGCGCGCGCCATCCAGGTTGAACTTGTCGTAGCCGACGCTCATCAACTGGACGAGCTTGAGGCGGTTGCCGGCGGCCCTGAGCAGCGCATCGGTGGAGATGTTGCCGATGAAGCCGCAGAGGAAATCGGCGTCCTGAATGGCCGTTGGCACATCGGAGGCGGCCACGTTCTCGAAGATGAAGCCGGGCGGCAAGAGGCCGTCGGCGATGGCGCGCACTTCAGGATCAAGGATCGGCGCAAAGACGATCTTTGGCTCAGGCATCGTGATCCATCCTCCCGTTCACATCCGGGAGGGATCATGCCGCGCGGAGAGGCGATGCCGCCAAGCTGAACGCCCTGACAATCTGGCGGCCTGGCAGTCGTGCATGACGGGGTTGGGTCACTGCCGACACGTTCCCCGTCATCCCGAGCGGAGCGAGCTTGCGAGCGCCGTCGAGGGATCTTCTCTCGTACACGCCTACCAGGAAGATCCCTCCATTCCGCTCGTTCCTCGCTGCAATCGGGATGACGACGGGAACTGAGCGACCCTGCAGCTGAGGCCTGGGACAGCACTACGCGTGGACGCGGAGCGTCGCGGTCGCGGCGTTGTTGGCCTCGTCCGTCTCGGCGACCTCGTTGCGCGGGTCCACGGTTGCCGTCAGCGCGTAGCTGCCGGCCATGTCGGAGGCGTTCGCCTCGACGGTCAGCTCGGCTGTCGCGCCCGACTCCAGGTCGTTCCGCGTGCAGGTCACCAGGGTGCCTGCCTGTTCGCCGCTGGGCGTGAAGCGGCGGGTGCAGCCGAAGCCGGGCGCGCTGGCCCGCACGTTCGTCAGCAAGACCGGCACAACGGTGCTGACCGTCAGCATGCCGCCGTCGTTGCCCTCATTGCGAATCTGGATGGTGTAGCTGACCGCCATGCCGGGTTGGCCGTCCGCCACCCGCACGAAAGCGATCTGGAAGTCCGGGCGGGCATCGACCCTGAGCAGCTCGCCGCCGGTCGGCGAGGGGGACGCTGACAGCCCGGTCTGGGGCCAGGGCGACGGCGTCCCGACACGCCGCGCCACGTCGGCAGCGCGCGCGGCGATCCCCGAGGCGGCGTAGGTGTCGGCGACGATGTGGCCATCCACGACGACGAGGGCCAGCAGCACGGCGAGCATCGCCTGCCAGTGCCAGCGCATCCGCCAGCGCGCCCGGTGAGAAGGCCGATGGGCGGCCCGGTCAGTCGGCTGGAGCGGTGATGTGGAGTTGGGAGCGGATGTGGTGTCCATAGCCTTCGCCGCGCGATCTGTTCATAACGAGCATCTCATGACGGGCCGCCACCCGCTGTCGGCCGGTCGACAGTTCCGGCGTCGAGGAATCGACGCCCCAACCGGTATAACGGGCCGAAGGGACGCCCAGCGACGCCCCGAGCAGGAGAGACCGCACCGTCCCTTAGATCATCGGCTGCGACAAGCCAAATGAATAGGTCGCGAACGTGCAATTTCACGTTCGCGACCAGAATTGCCGGTCCTGCTGGGGGCTGAGCGGCTTACAGATCGACGGGGCAGCCGCCCTGCTTCAGGGACTGTGTCGCCGCTTCGAGGATGCGGACGATCCGCAGGCCCGCCTTGCCGTCCGTGAGCGGCGCCTTCCGCTCGCGGATGCACTCCACGAAGTGGGCGGCCTCCAGGGAGAGGGCTTCGGTGCTGCTGACCTTCGGCGCCCACATGTCGCCCGTCCGATACCCGACGAACATCTCGTAGGGGCCGTCCGGGCCGGCCGGGCCGTCGCCGAGGGTGATGCCACGGTCGTAGACCTTGACCTTCTCGCTCGGCTCGAGGTCGTCGTAGACAATCATCTGGCGGTCACCGCCGATGAGCGTGCGCCGGACCTTGACGGGGGCCAGCCAGTTCACGTTGATGTGGGCGATCAGGCTGTCCGCGAAGAAGCAGGTCAGGTAGGCGATGTTGACCGGCTGGCCTGGGACGTGCGCCGCGCCGGTGGCGGCCACCGCGTGCGGGGTCTCTCCGATCACGTAGTCCATGATCGAGAGGTCGTGGACGGCGAGATCCCAGAGCACATCCACATCGCGCTGGAAGAGCCCGAGGTTGACGCGCGTGGAGTCGAAGTAGTGAAGGCGACCGATCTGCCCGCTCTTGACCAGGTCGCGGATCTTGCGGACCGCGCCATGGTAGACGAACGTGTGGTCCACCATCAGGGTCAGGCCACGGCGCTCGGCCTCTTCGACCAGCAGGGCCGCCTGGGCGCTGTTGAGCGCGAGCGGCTTCTCCACCAGGACGTGCTTGCCGGCCTCCATCGCCTGCATGGCGAGGCGGAAGTGGCTGGAGACAGGCGTCGCGATGGCGACGGCGTCGATCTCCGGATCGAGGAGCATATCCTCGTAGCAGGGCGTCGTCTTGATGGATGGATAGTGCGCCTGCACGTCCACCAGCCGGTTGTGCGACAGGTCGCTGACGGCGACCATGCGCGCACCGGGCGTCAGAGTGAAGTTGCGAACCAGATTCGGACCCCAGTAGCCGTACCCCACGACGCCAATGCCAACCACCCGCTCTGGCTGGACCGGCGCGCCGTAGACGCGCTCATAGGTGGCTGGGGCCAATCGGGTTACGGGTCCTAACGACGCCGCCACGTTGCTTTCCCCCTACGCTCATGACGAACAGGTTTGGACAGAGACACAGCCCGCACTTCTCGGAGTCTAGGCGACGGCTGTCGCTGGAGAGTGCTGCCGTGGTCGAGAAACGGTTACCACGGACGGAGGTCTCGTCACTCATGCTAACGAGGCAGCGACAGAAGAAGTGCCATCTTCTTGCGACGGATCTTCATATTCTAGCGCCCTTCTGCATGGAATACCCGATGCGTCACCGGGGATACCGAGCACATGGGACGAGAGTACCTGAAGAGTTGCACGAGCTGGATGGTCGCTTCTGTCGACGAGGTATCTTCTGTTTCGATGGTTGCCTGCGTTTTCAAGACGAGCGCGCACCGGCGAGACAGGTCGTGACGCCGCCGTAACGGGACGGTCATCTTTCGGAGACCTCGCTTGACATCATCGAAGACGGGATGCTGCCGGGCGAATCTGCGACACTCTGCCTGACGCGCCCAGCAGAATGCGGAGGACTTTCGTGCCGATCAGCGCAGATGTCAAGCTCGGTCAGAACGTCGTCATTTTCCACCCGGATCTCGTCAACCTGTACGGCTGCACCGTGGGCGACGAGAGCAAGATCGCCACGTTCGTCGAGATCCAGCGCGGCGTGACGCTCGGGCGGCGGGTGAAGGTGGAGGCGTTCGCCTTCATCCCGTCTGGGGTGACCATCGGCGACGGGGTTTTCATCGGGCCGCACGTCTGCTTCACGAACGATAGGCGCCCGGCGGCGGTGACTGCTGACGGCGAACTGCTCGGTCCGGACGACTGGGAGATCACGCCAACGGTGGTGGAGGACGGGGCGGCCATCGGCGCGAATGCCACGATTGTCTGCGGCGTGACGATTGGCGCGGGGGCGCTGGTGGGCGCGGGGAGCGTGGTCACGAAGGATGTGCCGCCGCACACGCTGGTGGTGGGAAACCCGGCGCGGGTGGTCGGACCGTGGCCGCCAGCGTCAAAGCCCTGACCCGGCGCACGAGATGGCGACGTGGAAGACGGCACAGCATCTGGAAGACCACTACGGCAAGCACCGTGGTCAGTTCGGAACCCATTCAGTTGACGAATATGACGACAGCGCTCAAGAGACCATTGTCCTGGGTACACGATTCACCTATGTGGACAGCCGCACCAACGAGCCGCGCGTAGGCTACTACCATCGCGACTCCGCACGCTTTGTGGGTTCGGACGTGCAGGGATTCATCGTGACGCACCACCGACTTGACGAGGATGACGTGTACCGCTTGAAGCGCAGCACGTATTGGGAAGAGTGAGGTACGATGATAGTGATGGAAACACCAAGGCGAGAGTCGCAGGCCACGCCCCCGTCACCGGCTGAGACGCTTGACGAGGTTCACACGCGCCTCGTCGGCATCTACGCTTCTGTGGCCGAAAGCCTCAGCACCGACCCCACTATCGTTCCGTGGGTCGAGCGTGAGCTGCGTGACCTGATGCGGTTCATCAGCGCCTCTGGAGCGGCACCGTTGAAGCCTCGGGAGCGCCCCACGCGCTCCGAGCAGCCCGCTGACGCCCCGGTAGGCTGACGCGCAGGCGAGCGCTACGTCGGCCCCTCCGGCTTGTCCCCAAAGTAGGGGTGCGGCAGATGGACTCCTGCCGCGCGCTGCTCGGCGTCTCCGTCGTCCACGATGGCGGCCTGGAGCATGTCGTCCCCGTAGTAGACCTCGACCCAGGCGTACCGACTCTCGCCGTGCTCGTAGTTCTGCGACTTCAGCCACGCACGAAACGCTGCCCGCCGCGCATCGCCCAACTTCGATGCGTCACCGGACTCCTTGCCACCGTCCGGCCCGACGAAGAAGGTAAACCAGCCGTTCGACGGTGATGTTTGGATCGGCGTGAGCATCCCCAGGCCGAAGCCGAGGTGCGGATCCTCTACTTCGAAGATGCGTATCGCAGCACCGTGTGCTCGGTCGATGTCTGCTCTGCTGTAGCTCGTCACCGCGATGACGTGATGCCGATCAAATCCCATGCGTGCATTGCCTCTAGCTCTCACGTGCCAAGCACGAAGTTCCAGCGAACCTGAGCCTCATTCTTGACAGTATCGATGCCTTAGTCGCATATTCCAATGTAGCAACTTCGCAGAGCCATGCCTATGCTACAGCGCTTACTCGCACAGGACCCTCCAGATCCTAAGCGTCAGCCGGACTGGAGCGAGCGTATTCGACGATATACTGACGCCTTCAAGAATTCGTGGTGGAAATTCAGATAAGAATTTAAGAATGGCACGTTGCACCATTGACACGCCCCAGGCATTCGCATACGATCATGTTTGCTTCCGTCAAGCTGCGAACGGCATGCCCCGCCTGCGAGTCTAACGTCGGTGCTGAGAAGCCCCAATTAGCCAAGCGCTTTCGGACTCGGAAATGGTAAACATCTCAATTTTAGCGCACTGCGCTCCGGCGAGACGAGTCCTATCCACGTGGTCCACAGATCCGGCTACCCGCTGCTTCAAGAGGCGAGAATGAGGCGAGACTGGATCAGCAGGAGGACTACGACCGCATTGGTGGCTGGGTGTTTACCAGTGCTTGTGCTCGCATCCTATGCGTTGCTCTCCACAATCCCGCTCCCCCACTTATCTGGCATGTGGCGCGAGCCGACGCGCCAGGACCATCTTCGCGACTGCCCTCGGCTTCCAAACGAAGTGTACTACGAGTCGCGCTTGAAAAGAGATCCTCAACAAAGGGTGTCGTTGATGGTCTATGTGGCCCCAGCAGATGCAATGATTCCAGCTAAGTTCGACGCCGAGCAACTTTCAAGACGTGACAGCGAACTTGTGCTTCGTGTCCCATTGAACCGGGCGTGCGCCCTCTCCAACCTGCCGCAAGTCGTCCACGTAATTCACCTTCCCTCAGCGATATTTCCGTAGGAGGCCGCCTCGTGCATCGCACCTGGATACCGACGCTGAACAGAGTCTTGTGCCTGGCCATGTTGCTTGCACTCACGGCGCAGGCCGCTCCCGCCGTTGCCCAAAGTTCTCCACAAACCCTTCGCCAAGCGTCTCCTGTCGCGAGTCCTTCACCCCAGACGGCTCGGCCTGCCCCATCACCAGCCTCTGCCGGTACACCTCCAGCAAATGGCGAACCGATCAAGCCAGGCACTCCGAGTGCGGCGGTTCCGCAACGGAACGTACACCCAAAAATGGAGAATAATCTCGTACAGATCACTCGGGCAGAAAAGGGAGAAATTTCCGCCGAACAAGGTCGACAGTACAGTTTGCATTTTAACGAACCAGTCCTTGTGAATATTCAAGCAAATCCCACACAAGGGGACCAGGTTGACCGTCTCCTGAAGGGTCTCTCCATACCTGCGCTCGGGCGCACCAGAGATGTGATCGGTGCCGAAGTGCCCATCAGGCTGCTTGAAAGCCTGAGCCAGAGCTCAGCAGTTCGCTACATTGAGCGAGCTTATCGCGGGGAGCCTTCGAATATCGACAATGATGTGATTACCGATATTCTTTCGAAGGCGTGGTCGGATAATGGATATAAGGGAACCGGTGTAAAGATCGGCATTCTCGATGGTGGCTTTGAAGACTACTCCAACGCAGCCCGTGGCCTGACTCCGATTGATGGCAATCACTCTTGTCACCAGATGTCCAATACGACAATGACAGACCACGGGTCAATGGTAGCTGAGGTTATCAAGGGTATTGCGCCGGATGTTGAGATCTTTGTTGCAGCAGCAGATATAACGCCTCAACTCGTTCCGGCGATTGATTGTTTCCACACCAAGGGTGTGAAGATCATAAATATGTCCATGGGATTCCCTTATGCGTCTCTCGAAGGACCAGGCAACGGCGATGGTGTATCCGGCGGTTCGGTATTTGCTTTTGACTACGCTTCTAGTCTCGGAATCCTTGTTACCCATTCTATTGGGAACTCTGGAACACGCTTCTGGACAGGGTCGTGGGCAGATACAGATCTAGATGGCTGGCTGAACTTTACCGATGCGCTTGGTCAGCCGCAGGGCAACAGCTTGACGTTGAGCACATCGCAGTGGGCTTCTCCTAACGGGAGCATAGCACTGAGATGGCGCACGACAGGAACCGACGGTGTAGCGGAATGGGGGGATCCTTGCACGAACCTGGATCTACATGTTGGCACGGGCCTGTTTTCGCGAAAGTCGGAGAATAGCCAGTTCTGCGTTGGTGGTCCGTCGCTCCTGCGCCCTATTGAACTCGTGAACAATGCGAGTCCGAACACGACGATAAGTGTGAAATGGATCAGCGGACCTGACAACGTGACGCTTGATCTCGTGGCGATGGGCGTCTCAGTGAATTCTTTCGCCTCCGGATTTGGGACAGCCGCCGGTAGCTTCCTGCACCCTGCTGACGCTAAAGGATCTGGCGTCGTCGTGGTCGGCGGTCTTCTGAAGGGCGGGTCTGATCAACTTGCGGCATATAGTAGCGCTGGACCGACTACTGACGGTCGCAGCAAGCCAGACATTGTAACGTTGACTGGCCTTGACGTAGTTGGCGGGCCGTTTATAGGTACCTCCGCATCCGCGCCGATCGTGGCTGCAGGTGCAGTTCTCCTTCTGCAGTCTCAACCTGGACTAACAGGAGCTCAAATCGCTGCAGTGGTGAAGACCAATGCTGTGCCTGTTGTAACTGCTGAGGAGTATCGTGTCGGAAACGGCCGATTTAGGCTACTGGGCTTGCCCCCCTTAAGCTTGAGTCGCGTGGTGTTCATCGGTACAAGTGGTAGTGGACTGATGGCTCGTGGTGGGGCTGGCGGAGCGTCGAACTGGATCCATGCAAATGCTGGCAACGACCTCACCAAGATTGATGTCGTGCTCGCGCCGTCGCATATGCCACATCTGATGTACATCATTGGTAGGACGAATGGTTCGCCCGGAACCAGGAAAGAGTATCGCTCGACCGACAGCGGCGTGACCTGGACTCAGATTGCGGACTCACCATTGGCCACAAACGACGTGAAAATTCGGCCCGATGCGGACACTCGGTATGCAGCCGCTGCGGGTGCCCTCTGGAAGTCTCAGGGAGGCGGAACTTGGACCCAAACGGCGCTCGGAACGTATACGGTCCCGAATCATTGCCTGCACCGAGGAATCACGACGGGTCTGCATGCGTTCGTCTTGCCGACGGCTCCAGGCAGCAACCGGGTCTGGTTCCGACGTGCCCACGCCACTCCTAACTCGAATGGATCCAACTGCGATCAGATGCTCCACTACACGGATGACGAGGGAGCTAGTTGGTGGGGCGGATACGGTGGGTGGTCCAGCGCTGGGCACAGCCTGGTGGCTAGTCCCGATCCCACGCGGGTGTATATGGGCTACAGCTCGGGAAACCTGTATCGATTCGACTGGACCAGTCAGACATCCGCTACTGGCGCTCAGGCTGGTCCATTTGGACTCGGAGCAGGCAATTTCGCGAGCAACACAAAGAATCATGCCCTGTTCTACATCCCCCCACCATGGAGCACAACTGGTCACTACATATCTGAGGACGGAGGATCGACCTATACCCTGGTGACCGGGGGGTTTAGCCCAACGCTTGGTATGCGCTACGAATCGGCGCAACCTACGAATTGGTGGGCCGCCTCAGGAACGACGATCTTCTCCTCAACAGACAACGGAGCGTCGTGGACGAATTCCGCGACGGGCTTCTCTAGCGCGCTCACGTCCGCTGTTCGCTAGACGGCGCACCGTAATTCCGCGAGTCGAGCGTGGCTCCGTGGGCTCTGCCGCCCGGCTTCATGAGCGTGGCCGCCGGTGCCCAGGTCACACGGCCTGAGCGTCGTACTCTCTGCCGCCGGTCTGGACATTTGCACGTTCAGGATGATGCACTGCAGTGTCTCGCGTCCACGCCGGCATGCGGAGGCCGCCGTGCAAAATGCCTGAAACGGGATCACAACGTCACATCATCTTGGATCGCTGCGTTCATTCGATATGCTGTGCAGGTGACGGTCGTGACATCCAGATCAGGCGTCCTATCCTCACGCAGATTGGTTGCAGCCACGTGCCCATCGGCGGAGCACGACGGCGCGATACTTCTCTTGGACGAGCGCACAGGCAGGGGTAATCGATGAGTATCGAGCTGAGTGGCGCACGCGTGCTCGTCACCGGTGGAGCCGGTTTCATCGGCTCGTACATCGTGGATCAGCTGCTGGAGTCCGGCGCTGAGCACATCGCGATTGTGGACGACTTCGTACGCGGCCGCCATGAGAACGTGGCGGACGCCGTCGGGACGGGCCGGGTCGAGGTTGTTGAGGGCGACATCCGTGACACCGCGCTGGTTGACCGCCTCACCGCGGGGCGAGACCTCGTCTTTCACCAGGCGGCGCTGCGCATCACCCAGTCCGCCGAGGAGCCCGTTCGCGCGGTCCAGGTGATGGTCAACGGCACCCAGAACATTCTGGAAGCGGCCCGCAAGCACGGCATCAAGAAGATCGCGGCGGCGTCGACGGCTTCGGTCTACGGCGACCCGTCCTACCTGCCGATGGACGAGCAGCACCCGTTCAACAACCGCACCCTGTACGGCGCGGCGAAGATCGCCAACGAGCAGATCCTGCGGGCCTACAACGAGATGTACGGCCTCCAGTATGTCATGTTCCGGCCGTTCAACGTCTACGGGCCGCGCATGGACGTGTTCGGCGCGTACACCGAGGTGATGATCCGCTGGCTGGAGCGGCTGGGCCGGGGCGAGCCGCCGGTGATCTTCGGGGACGGCCTCCAGACGATGGACTTCATCTACGTGGAGGACGTGGCCGAGGCGTACCTCAAGGCGATGGCCTCCGACGTGAGCGACGAGGTCTTCAACTGCGGCACGGGCGTCGAGACGAGCCTGTTGGAGCTGTGCAAGCAGTTGTGCATCGCGGCAGGCCACCCGGACATCGAGCCGACGTTCGCGCCCGCACGGGCGGTGAACAACGTGCGACGGCGGCAAGCCTGCACCAGACTGGCCCGCGAGCGGGTGGGCTGGGAGGCCCGCACCTCCCTCGCGGAGGGGCTGCAACGGCTGGTCCGCTGGCACCGCGATCTGATGGCGTCAACCGCATCCACATCCGTTTCGACGCCGCCGGCCGGCAGCGGTCCGTCGGCATCCTGAGGGGAAGGCTCACCATGACGGTCAGTGCTGCACACCCGGTGCGCATCCCGATCACCCGCCCGTGTGTCGGCGAGGAAGAGGGGAACGCCGCCGCCGAGGCCGTTCGCTCGGGGTGGCTTTCGCAGGGCCGGCAGGTCCAGGAGTTCGAGCGAGAGCTGGCCGCCTACATCGGCGTCAGGAACGCCGTGCTGACCTCGAACTGCACCACCGCGCTGCACCTGGCGCTGGTCGCGGCCGGCGTCGGCCCCGGCGACGAAGTGATCTGCCCGTCGTTCTCCTTCATCGCGACGGCCAACGCCATCCTGCACGCTGGCGCGACGCCGGTCTTCGTGGATATCGACCGACAGACCTACAACACCACGCCAGAGCTGCTGGAAGCGGCCATCACAGCCAAGACCCGGGCGCTGATGCCGGTCGATCAGATCGGGCTGGCAGCGGATATGCCGGCGATCATGGCCCTGGCAAAGCGCCGCTCGCTGGCCGTCGTCGAGGACGCCGCCCCGACGCTCGGCGCGACGGTCAACGGGCAGAAGGTCGGCACGTTTGCCGACTTCACCTGCTTCAGCTTCCACCCGCGCAAGAGCATCACGACCGGCGAGGGCGGCCTGATCGCCACGAACGACGACGTGGCGGCTGAGCGGCTCCGGGCGATCCGCTCGCATGGCGTCTCGACCTCCGCGTTCGCGCGGCACGCCTCGGGCACCACCGACATCGAGGTCTACAACGAAGTCGGCTGGAACTACCGCATGACGGACATCCAGGCAGCCGTGGGGCGCGTGCAGCTGCGGAAGCTCGACGGCATTCTGGACGAGCGCCGTCGCCTTGCGCGCCGTTACGACGAGCTGTTCGCGCCTGAGCCACGCATCCAGACGCCGTTCGTGCCGGCCAGCCGGCCGCACACCTACCAGTCGTACTGCGTGCGGCTGCAGGGCGGCGCGTCTCGCACGCGGATCATGGCCGCGCTGGCGGACCGAGGCATCGCCAGCCGGCGCGGCGTGATGGCGAGCCACCTGGAGCCATTCTACCGCGAGCTGTACCCGACGCTCTCCCTGCCGGTGACGGAGGCCGCGACCGCCGAGACATTGTTGCTGCCGCTGTACGTCGGCATGACCGAGGCCGAGCAGGACGAGGCGGCAGCCGCGTTGCTCGAGGCGCTCTAGCGCGCGCTGGCGCGGTGCGGGGCAGTCGCGTCCCGCGGATATGCGGAGAGATGGCGGCCATGGGGAGCAGCCCGGGGGCCGCATGGCTGAACGGACAGGGGAATGGCAACACCGTGAAACAGGTGCTCAGAAAGCTGGTCAGATGGACTGGCCTGCGCCGCTCGACGGTCGCTGCAGCCAGGATGTGCTGCGAGCGCAATGTGCTGGCCAGAGTGGGGCGACGACAGCCACGCGCTGGCGGGCGCATTCTCTGCTACCACTCGGTGGGGCAGCCGATGTGGGGCGTCAACGACGTGCATCCGGACCAGTTCCGCCGCCAGATCGAGACGGCGATGCGGGCCGGCTATCGGTTCGTGCAGCCATCGGAGATCGCGGCCTCCGGCGGCGGCCCGCGCGACCTCGCCATCACCTTTGACGACGGGCTGAAGTCCGTCCGCACCGTGGCCGCGCCGATCCTGGCGGAGTACGACATCCCGTGGGCGCTGTTCGCGGTGTCGGACTGGGCGGACGGCCGCCACGCCTTTGGCGACGACGTGATGCTTGACTGGGACGAGATCGCCAGCCTCGCGCGGGACGGCGTCGAGATCGGCAGCCATTCGGTGACGCATCCGAACTTCGGCGCGCTGGAGCCGGCCGCCGTCGCGCAGGAGCTGGGCGAGTCGCGCCGGACCATCGCGTCCCGGATCGGGCTGACGCCGGCCACGTTTGCGATCCCGCTGGGCCAGTCCGCCAACTGGACGGCCGAGGCCGGCCGCGCGGCGCGGGCGGCAGGCTACACCACGGTCTACGCGCAGGCTGAGGAGACCCGGCCGAACGAGACGACGCCGCGCACCTTCATCACGCGGTGGGATCATGACAGCGTCTTTCTGGCCGCGCTCGGCGGAGTCTTCGACCGCTGGGAAGAGTGGGTGTAGCGTCGGCAGCGTGCGGGACGTCGCGCCGGGTGCGCCGCGCGCAATGACACGGCAGGGCAACGGGTCAGTCCAGCCCGCCGTCGATCTCCACGATCATCTCGATCTCGGTGGTGATCCCGCGCGGCAGGCTCTGCATCCCGACCGCCGAGCGCGCGTGCCGGCCACGGTCGCCGTACAGCTGCACCAGCAGGTCCGAGCCGCCGTTGATCACCTCCGGATGCTGGCCGAACTCCTCCGTGCAGTTGACCATGCCGAGCAGCTTGACGATCCGCGTGACCCGGTCAAGGTCGCCGATCTCCTGCTTGAGGGAGGCCAGGCAGTTGAGCATGGTCAACTGCGCCGACTGGTAGCCCTCTTCGACGGTGCGCTCCTTCCCGACCTTCCCCTGAAAGGCTGGCGCGCCGTCGAGCGTGGGGCCGTGGCCCGAGAGAAACACGAGGGTGCCAACCGTCACACAGCGGACGTAGTTCGCGACCGGTGCCGGGGGAGTCGGAAGAGAGAGGCCGAGGGCCTTGAGCTTCGCTTCGACCTGGGTCATCGCATGCCTCCGGGGGCGCACAAGTTCGCGGCAGCGTAGCAGGCGAGCAGCATCGACGGCGAGGCGGCGGGACGGCACAGTCAGGACAGCGGCGTTCGGACATCGCCGGCGCTCTGCTCTTGAAGGCCACGGCGCGCTATCCTGTCGCCACACGCATACGCGCTCAGATTGCGGCGGCGAGATCGCTGCTCCGTAGGGGCTTCGCCGATGAACATGCTGCTCGATCGCTTCTACCGGACGCCCGTCGGTCGGTTTGCCGCTGCCTGGGGCGAGCTGCGGGCTGGCGAGGGCGCGGTGCTCATCGCCTGGCAGTTGCTGTTCTCACTGCTGCCGCTGGTTGTCGGGCTCCTGGCGATCGTGGGGCTGGTGCTGCGGAACCCGGACCGGCTGGCGGCGCTGGCCTCCACGATCTCGCAGCAGTTCCCCGAGCAGGCCAGCGACCTCGTCGGCTTCATCACCGAGACCCGTGAGTTTGGCGGGGTCATCGGCGTGATCAGCGTCCTGGGCCTGCTCTGGAGCGGCTCGAACCTGTTCGGCGTGATGGGCGCGGTCTTCAACCGGTTCTACGGCGTCGAGGACCGCACGTTCGTGGCGCAGAAGCTGGTGGCGTTCATCATGATGGCGGTCTACACCGTGCTGGTATCCGTGTCCGTTGCCAGCACAAGCCTGACGGGCGTGGTGATCGGCCTGTCGGAGAACGTGCTGCCGTTCCGCATCCCGGCGTTCGCCTTCCTGCTCGGCTGGCTGATCTCGCTGGGGTCCGCCGTGTTGATGTTCCTGGTGCTCTACCGGGTGGTGCCGAACGCCCGCATGCGCCTGTGGAATGTCTGGCGCGGGGCGGTGCTGGCCGGCCTCCTGTTCGTGGCGCTGACGCAGATATTCCCGATCTACCTGCGCTTCCTGGGTGGGGGCTTCGCCGCGTACAAGGCGCTCGGGGTGTTCCTGCTGCTGATGACCTGGTTCTACTTCCTGGGGATGATCCTCTGCCTGGGGGCGCTGGTGAATGCGCTCAACTCTGGCCTCTGCCCGGCGCCCTCGAAGCCGAAGCGGGAGGCCGAAGCGGCGGCGGCCCAGGTGATGGCCCGTCAGGCTGAGGCGGATTCGGGCGGGCCGGTCAAGGTGCTGGTCTGGACGGGCCTGACCGCCGCCACCACGAGCGTCGTGCTGCTGCTGACGCGCCGACTGGCCGTGCTGCTGTGGCGGGGGATGACCCGGCAAGATCCGCCGTCCACGGTGTAGCCGCGCCGGGGTGCGGCCTGCAGGGCCGCCCACTGGCGCACCGCCCGCGCGGCCCGGTACCGTTCGGGCCATCCTGTCCCCCGTCGTCGTGTGAGGATGCCCCGCCGTGTGGACGCCCCAGCCATGAGCGCCGCCGCCGAGCGCGCTCCGTCAGATTCGCGGCACCCGGCCCGTGCCGCTGGTCGGGCCGGCGCGGGCGCCGCCGCCTCGCCGCGCGTGCGGATCTTCGCACTCGTCGCCGTGCTGGCCATTCTTGGCGCGGCGCTCTGGCTCATCGATGGGCAGATCGACAAGGCCTACGTCTACGACGACGTGAACTTCATCCTGGGCGCGCGGGCCGTCGCCGACACGGGCCGGCCGTTCGGGAATCAGGGCTACCTGCTGCATCTCTACCACGAGCGCGAGCAGTGGGCGCTCTGGCATCCCCCACTGTACCTGTACGCGCTCGGGCTGACCGTCAAGCTGTTCGGAGACGGCGAGCGGGCGGCGCGCGGCCTGAGCGTCCTCTGCATGCTGATCGCGGCCGGGTTCGCGTTTGACCTGGCCCGCCGGACGGTGCTGCTGCGAGGCGGCAGCGCCGACCGGGCCCTGGTGGCCGGGGTGCTGGCGGTGGCCGTCTACGCCCTCAATCCGCTGGCGATTCAGGCGGCCCAGGTGCTGGACATCGACAACACGGTGTTGATGGTGCTGCTGGTGAGCGTGGTATGGCTGGCCGTCCGGCTGCCCGGTTCATGGAGCGTGTCCATCATCGTCGGGTTGGCGCTGCTGTACGCGCTCGGCCTCTGGGCCAAGCTCACGACGCCCCTGGCGCTGGCCGTGGCGCTGGCGTTTACCCGGCTCTTCCAGCCGGTCGGCTGGCGTGGCGCACTCCAGGCGCTGGCGGTGGCTGCGCTCGGATGGGCCATCTTCACGGTGACGTGGCTTGGCATCAGCGCGCTGGCCGGGTTCCCCATCGAGTACACGCTGGAGGTCGTCCACAACGAGGCGTTGGAGAGCAGCCTCAGCTCGCGGGATCGGCTGGTGAGCTTGCAGGCGTTTGTGTATGGCGTCGCGCCGGCCCTGCTGTGGATCGGCCCGTTCTTCTGCCTGCTGTTTGTCTCGGCCGGCCTGCCGCGCCTCTGGAGCCTGTTGCGCGGCAAGGGGCTGGACGCCGCTGACGTGCTGGTGGTGCTGGGCGCGGCGATCTACCTGGCGTACATCTTCAAGCTGGCCGGCAACTTCCCGAAGTACCACGCGGCGATGCTGCCGCTGTGGGCTGCTGCCAGCGGCGCGCTGGTGGCACGGCTGGCCGGCCGCCCGACGCTGCTCCAGTACACCGTGGTGATGCTCGGCGGGGGCGTCCTGTGGGCGTGGATGTACCCGCGCACCGAAGACCTGTGGGCCATCGTGTGGGAGGTTACGCTCAACGTCGAGCTGATCCTGATCCCGCTGGCCATCGGCCTCGGCGTTGCACTGCTGTTGGCCGTGGCCGGGCGGCGCAACCTGCTCGGGGCGCTGCCGGTGGCGTTCCTGGTGCTGACGCTGGTCTGGTCGATGGCGCTCGACGTGGTGCAACGGGACCGCAAAGGCTCGTCGACATACTTCTATGGCCGCATCGGGCAGCACGAGGCCGCCGAGGCGCTGGACAGGCTCCTGCGCCCTGGCGAGGTGTACGTGGCCTCCAAGGAGGCGGCCTGGTACGCCCGCGAGAAGCATTACGTGGATCAGGACTCCTGGCAGTACGTGACCTGGGAGGTCAACGGCGCCCGCTGGGACTACACCTACGAGGGCTACCCGATCCGCGTGCTGGCGCTGGAGGTCGGCGAGCAGTCGCTGCGCTGGGCCTACGACGGGCTGCTGCTGCGCAACGGCTACCAGTACGCTGGCGAGTACGGGAACTTCCTGATCTACGTGCGGCAGTAGCGCCGGGCAGCGCGGTTGCGGCAGCGCGGCTACGGCAGCGCGCGGGCGACCTGGGCCGCCGGTGCGCCGACGGGCACGTCGGCGGTTGCGGGGCGCTCCTCGGCCAGCGGCAGGGTGAACCAGAAGGTGCTGCCCGCGCCACGCACGCTCGACACGCCGACGCTCCCGCCATGCGCCTCGACAAGGTCTTTGACGATGGCAAGCCCCAAGCCGCTGCCTTGCTCGCGGAGCCGCCTGCCGTCTGGCGCCCGGAAGAAGCGGTCGAAGACGCGCTCCTGATCGTCGGCGTCCAGGCCGATGCCGTGATCCTCGATCTCTACGCGGACCTGCTGGCTCTGGAGCAGCGCCCGGACCACGATCTCGCTGGCGGCCGGCGAGTAGCTGATGGCGTTGGTCAGCAGGTTGGCGAGGATCTGGTGGATCCGCTGCGGATCGGCGCGGGTCACAAGCTGATGCTCCGGCATGTCCACCGCCAGCCGGTGCGTCGGGTGGTGCGCGCCGAAGCCGGAGACGATGCCGTGAATCAGGGCGCCGAGGTCCACCGGCCGCGTGTGGAGGCTGAACCCCTGTGCCTGCACCCGCGTCGCCTCAACCAGGTCGTCCAGCAGGCGCTGCATCGTCCCGGAGGCGGCGCGAATGGCCTCCGTCATCTCTTCCGGCGAGTCCAGGTGCTGGGGCCGCCGGCGGCTGGTGAGCAGCTCGGCGTAGCCGACGACGTGCGTGAGCGGGCTTCGGAGCTCGTGGACGACCGCCAGCAGCGCGGCATCGCGCGAGCGGACAGCGCCACGCCAGCGGTCCGCTTCCTGGCTGGCGTCGGCAAGCTCATAAGTCGCTTCGTCGGCACGCGCAGCGGCCACGTCCCGTGCACGCATCGTGATCAGCAGCGCGACGGCCAGTACCAGACCGACCACGGTCGCGAGCGCCGTGAGGGCGTTCATCTGCTCGTGCAGACGGATCAGCAAACCGGCCGCCTGCTCGCGGAGGGAGCCGGGGGCGTCGGCGTCGTCCAGGACGACGACCAGCGCCAGCGCGGAGAGCAGCAGCGCGGCAAGCGCCAGAATCTCACCAGCGGACCGAGTGACAGACGGTCTGGAATGCCCCGGGCGGGGGGATAGCCGCGATGCCTGCAACTGGTTGACGCGCACGCAGATCCTCAACTTACGCTCAGGTTCACATGAACTAGCAGACATTCAGTAGCACGATACGCGCGGAAGCGTGCAGTCCAGGTGTCCACTGTGCCCATTATGGGCCATTTTGTGCATTCGTCAATACGCTGTTCTGCACAACGGCGGAGGAGGATCTCGCTACAATGGATACATGACAGGCGCGACCTCGCAGTCGGTTGCCACCGAATCTCGCATGCCTGAGCGTGGCGAGCCGGGGAGCCGCGCCGAGGCGACAGGGCCGGAGCCGAGCGTCAGCATTTCAGATACGGCGGCGGTGAGCGAGCCGAGCCTCGACGCGCTGCGCGAGCGTTGGGCAGCCCGCGCCCGCGAGGTCGAAGGCTGCTACCAGACCGATCCGCACGCCGGCGTGGCCCTGGCCGAGGCGTGGCAGGCTGAGGAGGCTGGCGGCGAGGGACAGGCGCGGGCGTTGCGGGCCGCGGCGTATGCGCTGCGAACCGCTGGCCTCTACGAGCGGGCCGAGCCGTGCTTCACCGAGGCCGAGGCGGCATTCGACGCGCTCGGGCTGCGCGACGACGCCGCGCGGACGAGGATCGGGCACGTCGAGGCGCTCCGGTACCTCGCGCGGTACGACGAAGCCGTAGCCCTGGCCCATCGGAACCTCGAGTATCTGCGCTCGCGCGGGCCGGCGTTCGGGCTGGACGTGGCCCGGCAGACCATCAACCTGGGGCTGGTCTGCTGGCGGCGTGGAGACCTCGAAGAGGCGTTGCGCTGCTTCTCGGACGCCCGGGACTACGGGCGCAAGGAGCGCATCCGCGAGCTGGCCGCCACGGCCAGCATGAACATCGGGCTGGTGCTCAACGAGCTGGGGCGGTTCGGCGAAGCGTTGAAGGCCGACCTGTCCGCCGTCAAGGACTTCCAGGCGCTCAACGCCCGTGAGCGGCTCGCCACGGTCCAGATGAACCTGGGCCTGCTCCACATCAGCCGAGGTGAGTACGGGCAGGCCCTCGAAGCGCTGCTGGCGAGCCGCGCTCTGTGCGAGGAGCTGGGGCTTGACCGCAAGCGGGCGGCCGTGGACGTGGACTTGACGCGCGCCTACCGCGCGCTCAACCTGGCCACTGAGGCCGCCGAGTCCGTGGCCCACGCCGTCGCCACGTTCCGCGCGAACGACATGCCGTTCGAGCTGGGGACGTCGCTGCTGCTGTCGGGACAGGTGGCCGAGCTGCGCGGCGATCTCGCCACTGCGCGGCAGGAGCTGGCCGAGTCCCGGGCGTTCTACGCGCGCATCGGCAACGCCGTCTGGGAGACGATCGCGCAACTGGCCGGCCTGCGCCTCGCGGCCATTGAGGCGACGCTCGGCCAGCTCCCCGTCTTGCTGGACGAGGTGCGAGAGGTGGCGGCCCGGCTGGAGCCGCTGGGTGCGCCGGAGCATGCCGCCAACGCGCACCTGCTGGCCGGCGAGATTCAGGCGCGGCTCGGCAACCTGCGCGGCGCACAGGCCGACCTCCAGGCGGCGCTGGCGCTGGGCGCTCGTCTTGGGTCCGATGCCGTCCTGTCGCAGGCGCACGAGGCTGAGGGCACGCTGCTCGAAGCCAACGCCCCCGACGAGGCCCGCGCGTCCTACGAGCAGGCGGTGATCCATCTCGAGCGGCTGCGCGCCCGTGCCCGCGCCGACGATCTCAAACTGGCGGTCGTGGGGGGGGCCGGCGCCAGCGCCGAGAGCCTCTACGAGCGCATTGCGCGGCTCCTGCTCGGCCCGGTCACCACCTACTGCGAATCGTGCGCCCCCCACTACCACCGCGCAACGGCCAAACGGGGCCGCGACGCGTTCCGGTGGCTCGAACGCGGGAAGTCTCGTGGGCTGCTCGAAGACGCGCTTGGCAAGCAGCCGAACGCTGCCACCGTCTCGCCGCGCCTGCGCCGCGCCCGCGAGCGTGTCGCAGAGCTGCGCGCCCGCCTCAACGCGGCCTATACCGAGCAGTACGCGCTCGAAACGCCGGCGGCGCGTGGGGCTGCCGCACCGATCGTCGATCTGGAGCGGACCGAGCGCGAGCTGAGCCGGGCGACGCGCGAGCTTCAGATCTTGATGCGCGGCGACGGCGCGGTGGACATCACGGCGCTGATCGACGTGGGGCGCGTCCAGGCGGCGCTCGACGAGCGGACCTGTCTGGTCGAGTACGTGGTGCTGGGCGACGAGATCGCCTGCTTTGTCGTACGCCGCGAGCATTTCGCCGTGTTCCGCAACCTGGGGACGCGCACGCAGGCCGAGAAGGCGCTGAGCTGGTTCTGGTTCCACATCCGCAAGGGGACGTACGGCGCGGAGTTCCTGCGGGCCAACCAGCGCTCGCTGGCCCGGGCGATTGACCAGGCCTTGCAGCAGCTTGGCGAACTGCTCGTCGCGCCGCTTGCCGGCGCGCTCGCAGACTCCGATCACCTCGTCGTGGTGCCACACAGCCTGCTGCACGGCGTCCCGCTCCATGCGCTCCCGTACGCGCAAGCGATGCTGCTGGATCAACTGACCGTCTCCTACGCGCCGAGCGCCGCCGTCTTCGCGGCGACGGCCGGGCGGCCATCGCCGGCCATCGAACGGCCGCTGATCGTGGCGCCGGACATCGCGGATCTGCCGTGGGTCCAGGACGAGGCGCGGCGCATCGCCGAGCAGTTGCCGGGGGCGCTCATCCTGAGCGGGCGTGACGCGACGTTGGAGCGTGTGCGGCACGAGTCCCGCGACCGCGACAGCCTGCACCTTGCCACGCACGGCGTCTTCCGCGCCGACAACCCGACCTACTCCGCGCTGGAGCTGGCCGACGGCTGGCTGAGCGTCGGCGAGCTGGCCGAGTTGAGCCGTGGGCAGCAACTGGTCTGCCTGTCCGCGTGCCACACCGCTGTGAGCGGGGTCGGCCCGGGGGACGAGCTGCTTGGGCTGACGCGGGCGGTGCTCGGGTCCGGGGTGGGGGCGCTGGTGGCCAGCCTGTGGGCCGCGAACGACGATACGGCCCCCGCGTTCATGACTGCGTTCTACCGGGGCCTGCGGAACGGTCAGAGCCGGGCCGCGAGCCTGCGGGCCGCTGCGCTCAGCACCCGCTCGCGCGAACCGCACCCGTACTTCTGGGCGCCGTTCATCCTTGTCGGCGCGCCGTAAGCGTCAGGCTGCCTCCCCGCGCCCGGCGAGACCTCGCCGCCCCAGTCGCCTGTCGCGCGAACGGCGGAGGGGTGTAGTTCGCCGCCCGGCCGCCGTTCAGGCCGTCTCAGAGGGGCTTTGGCATGCCCATGTGGACCATCTGACTGTCCATTCGGACGAAATGTCGAAGATGTAGCTCTTCTCCCTGCACGAAATCTCGCGTGCGCCGCCACTGATCAGTCAGAGCGGCGCATGCGACCCCAACACGGTCGCGGCGTCTCCGAGTACGAGCGACCAGTCCCAGGCGAAAACGCCGGGATCTTCCGCAGGAGGATGTTGGGGCCATGCGTGCACTTCGGGCGATTGCGATCAGCGCGTTTCTTCTTTCCGCGTCCAGCACCGCAGCGTTCGCCGCAGGGGATGGCGGCGGCTATTCGATGCCCAACTCGGCTCAGAGCCAGGTGGTGCGTGGTGACGGCGGCGGCTACTCGCTGCAGAGCGATCTCCAGTTTGTGCGTGGCGACGGCGGCGGGTACAGCATCCCGACCCGTGGCGATGGCGGCGGCTACAGCATCCCGACGCGTGGCGATGGCGGCGGGTACACGATCCCGACGCGTGGCGACGGCGGCGGTTACAGCATCCCGACCCGTGGCGACGGCGGCGGGTACACCATCCCGACCCGTGGCGACGGTGGTGGCTACAGCATCCCGACCCGTGGTGACGGTGGTGGCTACACCATCCCGACCCGTGGTGACGGTGGTGGCTACACCATCCCGACCCGTGGCGACGGTGGTGGCTACACCATCCCAACCCGTGGCGACGGCGGTG
>JADZEM010000031.1 GCA_020850535.1 Chloroflexota bacterium | reverse complement strand
TGGTGTCCCCGAAGCATCATGGAACGGGCGGTCGGGGACTGAAGTCCCCGCCTACCATCCTGCAGTCGCTGCGCGACGCTCCAGTCGCACCAGTGCCTGCCGTTCCCGGCGGCCGTCGCGCAGCGACTGAATGACTGTAGGCGGGGCTTTCAAGCCCCGACGCGGCGGCACGACGACATCAACATGCAATCGCCCTGGCTCGTTCCTCGCCGCGGTCGGGATGACGGAGGGGAGGTCGTATGTCGCCGCGGTCGGGATGACGGACGGGTGTGCTCGTGCCTCGCGTAGCTTGCCCTGCGCTTGCCGAATGGGGTCGGGATGACGATGGGCACCGAGCGACCCTGCGATTCGCGCCTGCCGAGCCGCTAGCGCTGGTAGCGCTTCACCACCGCGTCGATCAGGCCGGAGGTCGAGCGTCCGGCCTCCAACTCCACGAGCACCACCTGCCCGCCGTACCGTTCCACGACGGCGCGTTCCGGGAACGGCCGGCTGGCGTACTCCGCGCCCTTGATGTAGACGTCGGGGCGAACCGCTTCGAGCAGCCGCTCGGCGGTGTCCTCGTCGAAGATGACGACGTAGTCCACACAGGCGAAGCCGGCCAGCAGCTCGGCGCGGTCCGCCTGCGGGACGATGGGCCGGTCTGGCGACTTGTACCGCCGCACCGACGCATCCGAGTTGACACCCACGACCAGCACGTCGCTGTGCGCCCGGGCCTGCTCCAGCGAGCGCAGATGACCGACGTGGATCAGGTCGAACGCGCCGTTCGTGAGCGCGACGCGTGCGCCATCGGCTCGGCGCGCCGCCAGGACGCGCAGCAGCGCGGGCAGCTCCAACACCCTGTCGGCGGCGCGCGGCGGCGGGTCGGCCATCGTGCTCGGCCTACCAGACGAAGACGAACAGCAAGTCGTTGACGTTGGTATTGGTCGGGCCGGTGATCAGGAGGTCGCCCAGGCCGTCGAAGAAGTTGTAGGCGTCATTGTTGGCGAGATAGGTATCCGGATTCAGGCCGGCCGCGCGCGCCCGTGCCACCGTCGAACCGTCGGCTATCGCGCCGGTGGCGTCATTCGGGCCGTCGTTGCCGTCCGTCGCCAGCGCCGCGATGATGACGTTGTCCAGCCCGACGATTTTCTGGGCGGCGGCCAGCGCCAGCTCCTGGTTGCGCCCGCCGACGCCGTTGCCGCGCACCGTGACGGTGGTCTCGCCGCCGAGGATCAGGCAGGCCGGGCGGGCCAGTGGCCGGTTGCGGGCCGTCTCCTCGCGGGCCAGCGCCGCCACTACCTTGGCGACCTCGCGGGCCTCGCCTTCGACGTAGGTGGTCAGCAGCAGCGCCGAGAGGCCCTCTGACTCGGCCTGGAGGACGCCAGCCTCGGCGGCCAGCTCGTTGCTGGCGACGACGACCGTCTGTACGCGGTCGAAGAGCGGGTCGCCGGGCTTCGGCGTGTCCGAGATCTTGCCGTCGCGGCCATCCTGCAGGCGGGCGCGGACGCTGGCGGGCAGCCTGTCGAAGACGCCGAACCGCTCCAGGATCGCGCAGCAATCCTCGAAGGTGCTGGTGTCGGGGACGGTCGGGCCGGACGCGATCACGTCGAGCGGGTTGCCGACCACATCCGAGAGCACCAGCGCCAGCACGTCCGATGGCGCGGCGAGGCGCGCCAGACCGCCGCCTTTGGCGCGCTCCAGGTGCTTGCGGATAGTGTTCAGCTCGTTGATGGTTGCGCCAGCCCGCAGCAGCAGGTCGGTGGTCTGCTGCATATCCGGCAGGCTGATGCCTTCGGCCGGCAGCAGCATCAGGGCCGAGCCGCCGCCCGAGAGCGCCACCACGACGAGGTCACGGGGGCCGGTCGTCTCCAGCAGTTGGACCAGCTCGGCGGTGCCGTTGACGCAGGACTCGTCGGGGATCGGGTGGGAGGCCTCGCGCAGCAGCACGGTGCGCGTCTCGTGGGTGTGGCCGTGCTTGACGACGACCAGCCCATCCGTGACCCTGTCGCCCAGCACCTCCTCGGCGGCGGCGGCCATCGGTGCGCTCGCCTTGCCGGCCCCGACCACGACGATGCGGTCATAGGCGGCGAGATCGTAGGCGCGGTCGCCAACGGTCAGCGTGTCGCCGTCGCGGCGCAGCGCTCGACGGACGGCCTCGCCCGGCTCGACGGCGGCCAGGGCGGCCTGCATGACGCGCGTCACCAGGGCGCGACGGTCGTTGGTGGCGGGATCGGCCAGGAGCCGCTCGCCGAAGGAGAAGGTCGGGGTTGCGGTGGAAGCCGAGTGGTCGGACATCAGCGTCACCAGAAGTGGGATTCGGGCATGATGGCCGCCCGCACGACGAGCGCTCGGCCCACGCAATGGTACCCGGTGGACGGCTCAGGCCGGCAGGGTTGCGTGTTCCCGGTCAGCGAGCGGCGTGGCGGCGCTCGTGGTCGAGCAGCCAGCGCTTGCGGTCGAGCGACCACGCGTACCCGGCCAGGTGGCCGGTGCCGTGGGTCACGCGGTGGCAGGGGATGATCGGCGAGATCAGGTTGGTGGCGCAGCCCATACCTACGGCCCGCGCCAGCCTGGCGTTTCCGAACTGCAGCGCCAGGGCCTTGTAGGTCGTCGGCTGGCCGGGTGGGATGGCGCGAAGCGCTTCCCAGACACGCTGCTGGAACGGTGCGCCGGTGTAGGCCACGGGAATCCGAGCCAGCGCGCCGACCTCGCCCGCGAAGTAGGCGTCGAGCGCCTCGGAGATCGGTCCCAGGCTGCCGGTCTCCTCGATTCGCGCGTCACGCAGCGTCGCTCGGAGCCGGCCGCTGACGAGCGCCGCGAGATCGTCCGTGAAGCCGCCGGCCAGCACGACACCGTCCCGGGCCAGCAGCGCGAGCGGCCCGATGGGGGTGTGCATAGTGTGCGCCTGAAGAAGCATCCCTCCACCCCCTGATCCTAGGGCAATCGCATGTTCGTTGGTGTTCCCAGAACGTCGCAAGATGCGCAGTCGGGCGTGAAACCCCCGCCTACAATCACGCCGTCCCTCCGCGACGGACACAGGGAACAGCAGCAACAGGCGAGACTGGGGCGTCGCGAAGCGACTGCAGGATGGTAGGCGGGGCTTTCAAGCCCCGACGACGCTGCACGATGCGCTCAACATGCGATTGCCTTGCCTCTGGCCCCCGCTCCCGCGCAACGGGACGTCGGCGACACGGAGAGGCGGCGCAGCCGAGATGATGTCGGCGAAGCCGATGTTCGCGCCGCGCAGCGGAGGGGGCCAGGGGGTGAGGCATGCCGAAACGCACCTCTCACGACGTCAGCATCTCCAACGGTTGAACAGCGCTCCAGCGCTGGGGGTTGCATCTCTGCGCTGACCGACCAGCGAGGGACTATGGCGTCCACGCTCTCCAGGCCGGCCACGCTTCGACGAGCCCGGCCAGCGCTGTGTACCCACCAGCGGCCGGGTGGATGCCATCACCCGCCGCCACCTCGCGCCACCACGCCTCGACGGCCTGGATCGGACCCAGAATGTCGAGAAACGGGACGTCCAGCGCCTGGCAGACCCGCGCGTAGCGGGCGGCCAGCTCGGCATGTCGCGCCGTTTTGTCGGGTTCGGGGGCTGGCGGCACGCCGACTACCAGGACGGGATAGCCTGCCTTCGCCTCCGAGATCAACTGTCGTGCGTTGGCCTCTGACCGGTCTGGGGGCACGCGCCACTGGCCGTTCTCGATGGTGGCGTCGTTGGCCCCGAAGGAGAGCACGATGCGCCCGTCAACGCCGGGCACGAGCCGCGGGGTGACCTCGGCGCGCCAGCGGGCCAGGATGTCAGCAGTCGTCTCGCGGCGGATGCCGAGGTTGTACGCCGTGATGGTGTGTCCGCGCGCCCTGGCCGAGGCGCAGATCCGGCCCGGCCAGCCGAGATAGGCCTCGTCGCCGGTGCCCTGGGTGAAGGAGTCGCCAACAAAGCAGATGCGTAGATCAGCCAACGCGGTCTCCGAGGTGCATGTCGTGAATTGTCAGTTCTCAGTGGTCAGTTGTCAGACGGCAGTGATCGGCTGGCAGTGGGTAGTAGTCGGTGGTCCGCCGGGCTGCCGTCCGTGGTCGGCGAGGGTGGCGCTGCTCAGCGGACTGTGCCGGGCGTGTTGTGCGGCGGCACCGGTCCGGGGCCGCCCAACAGCTCGGCCAACCCCCAGAGATCGCGCCACTCGTAGTCGGGCGTGGCCGGGCCGGGCTTCGCCTCGGTGAACCGGTTGACCCACGCCGTGCGACAGCCCATCGCCTGGGCCGGCCCGATGTCGTACTTGAACCCGAAGGCCACGTGCAGGACCGTCTCGGGCGGCTCGCCGACGCGGGCGAGGGCCTGCTCGAAGACGGTCTGCGCCGGCTTGTACGCGCCGCAGTCCTGGGCGGTGATCACGTCGTCAAACGGCACATCCAGGTGCCGCAGCGTATGCTCGATGATGTCATGGTCGGTGTTGGAGATGATGACAAGGCGGACGCCCTGCGCCTTCGCCTGGAGCAGCGCCGGACGGGTGTCCGGGAACGGCTGCCAGGAGCGCATCGAGCGGACCAGCCCGTCACCGTCTGCGTCGTCCCAGGGGTAGCCACGCTCGTCGGACCAGAGCTTGAGGCTCTCGGCCAGAATCTGCTTGTACGGGCGATACGGCCCCTGGAGCAGGCCGAACTGGAGCGCTTCCCAGCGCTCGCGGAGGGCGGAGCCGTTGCCCGGGTGCGGATCGCCCTGCCTGAGCGCGAGCTGATAGAGGAACCCGCCGGCCCCGCCCTCCCAATCGACGAGCGTGCCGTAGCAGTCAAAGGTCGCGACGCGGATGTCGGTCTGGGCCATGCCGCCTCCGTGGTGGGGGATTGTACCGTCGTCCGGCCATTGTGCCGGCAGTCTCCAACCGGGTAGAGTCGCTGGCAGGAGTTCGCCGTATGAGCACGACCGTCGACGAGGCCGGCGCCCCGCCGTCTCCTCCGTCCTCGACTTCCCCTGACCCTGCCAAACCGGGCCAGCAGCACCTCAGCATTCCGCCACTCATCAAGCGGAACACCGTGCTGCTGGCGCTCACCCAGGCCTTCGTCGGCATGGGCAACCAGACCACCCCGACGCTCGCGCCGATCATCGCCGTGCGGATGCTCGGGTCACCCGATCTCGCCGGCGTCGGCTCCAGCATCCTGGGCCTCAGCCGGCTCCTGATCGCCTACCCTGTCGGCTTCCTGACGGACCGGTACGGCCGCAAGGCCGGCCTGATGCTCGGGCTGGCGCTCACGCTGCTCGGCACCCTCGTTATCGGTGCGGGCATCCTGGCGTGGTCGTTCGGGCTGGTGATCGTCGGGCTGGTCGTGTTCGGGCTGGGGGTTGGCGCAGGCCAGCAGCTACGGCTGGCGGCGGCTGACATGTTCGTGCCGGCCAGGCGCGGCGAGGGGCTGGGCTACGTGCTGACTGGCTCGCTGGTCGGCGCGATTGCGGCGCCCCTGCTGATCGCGGCCAGCAAGAGCATCGGCGCGTCGATGAACCAGGACGAGCTGGCCATCGTCTGGTTCCTGCTGCCGATCATCATCGTGCCAAGCATGCTGCTCGTGCTGCTGGTGCGGCCCGACCCGAAGACCATCGCTCAGAACCTGGCCCGCTACTACCCTGGCTACGCCCCGCCGACGACCCAGGCGGCGCACACGGTCTCCATCGGCGGGCCGCGTGTCTGGGTCCGCAACTTCCCGCTGGCAGCGGCCTTCGCGAACAGCTTCGCCGCCCTCGGCGTGATGTCGATGATGATGGCGATGACGTCGTTGGCGCTCGACCATCACGGCTACAGCCTGACGTCGATCTCGGCCTCGGTGTCGCTGCACGTCATCGGTATGTTCGGGTTCTCGATCCCGATAGGCCGCCTGAGCGACCGTTTCGGGCGGCGCAACCTGATGCTGGTCGGGAACGTCCTGCTGGCCGTCGGCTCGATCCTGGTCCCGACCTCGCCTGAGTACATCGTCATCACCACGGGGACGTTCCTGGTCGGATTGGGCTGGTCGTGCGTGAACGTGGCCTCGTCGGCGCTGATCACCGAGGTGGTGGCCCCGGCCGAGCGCGGCCGGGCCATCGGCTTCAGCGACACGATCAGCCAGGCATCCACCATCGCGATGCCGCTGGCTGGCGGCCCGATTGCCGCGCACCTGGGCCTGCCGGCGCTGGCCGTCGTGGCGCTCGCCGTGCTGCTGGGACCGGTCATCATGCTCTCGCGGCTGCGCGAGCACGAGCCGGGCCACTACGGCCACGCGCCAGCCGGCGCGACGTAGGCGGCCCTCCGTGGAGGGGTGTGCGCAGCGGCTGACACTCCTTCACGGACGCGCAGCCCCCGGGCGGCCCGTTCCGACCCCTCAGACTGGTATCCTCTTCCCAACACACGCCTGCCGCGCTGCTGGCCGCTGAGGATCGACCGCATGACTGCCAAGACTGGCTCTCTCCCGACGCCCACGGGCACCGACGACAAAGAGTGGCAGTGCCTGACCTGCCAGAACGTCGTGCTGAGCCCAACGCTGCCCTACAAGTGCCCGCGCTGCGGCGCGTCGCGCGTCAAGTTCGTCATCAAGGGGCAGACCGGCGAGGGCGAGTAGCAGCAGCTCACACCGCGCGCGGACCCTGTGGCGACTCCCGTGCTGGACGTTGCCCGGGACGACGCTGCTCAGCCGGCCTCGCGGAGGCGTGGGTTGAGGGCGTCGTTCAGGCCATCGCCGATGATGTTGAACGCCAGCACCACCAGCGAGATCGCCAGCCCCGGGAACAACGACATCCACCACGCTTGCCGCAGGTACTGCTGAGCCTGATTGAGCATCCCGCCCCAGGAGACGAGGTTCGGGTCGCCCAGGCCGAAGAAGCCGAGGCCGGCTTCCAGCAGGATCGCCGCTGCCACGTCCAGCGAGCCGGTCACCACGATGGGGGCCATGACGTTCGGCAGCGCCTCGCGCACGATGATCGCGCCCGAGCCCATGCCGCCCACCCGCGCGGCGTCCACGAACGGCGCTTCGCGCAGCGACAGAAAGCTGGCGCGGACCACCCGAGCGGTCTGTGGCCAGCTCAGGATGGCGATGACGGCGATCAGCTTCAGCAGCCCGGCCCCGAACAGCGCCACGATGATGAGCGCCAGCACGAAGCGCGGCAGCGTCTGGAACAGCTCGGAGATGCGCATGAGCGTGGCGTCCACGACGCCCCCGAAGAAGCCGGCCAGCGCGCCGACCACCACGCCGATTGCCAGGGCGCTGGCAGCGGCCAGCCCGCCGACGGCCAGCGAGACCCGTGCGCCGTAGACCAGCTGCGCCCAGATGTCCCTGCCCAGGTGATCGGTGCCGAGGACCGCGCCGGGCGTCAGCGGCGGCTTGAGGGCGTTGGCGCTGCCGGCCTGCGGATCGGCGCCCGCCACCAGCGGCGCGCCCACGGCCATCGCCAGCACCACGACGACAAAGACTGCCGAGACGACGGCCTGCGGGGACCGGCTGAAGCGGTACCAGAAGTCCATTTACTGGTACCGCACGCGTGGGTCGATGGCGGCGTACAGCAGGTCGGTGATCAGGTTGACCACCACGACCGTCATCGAGATCAGCAGCAGGATCGCCATCAAGACCGGGTAGTCTCGCTTGGAGATCGAGTCGAACAGCAGGCGGCCGATGCCCGGCCAGCCGAAGACCGTCTCGATGAGCGCCGAGCCGGCCAGCACGAAGCCGACGTTGTAGCCGATCACGGTGACGATCGGCGCGGCGGCGTTCCGCAACGCGTGGACGAACATCACCGTGCGCTCGCTGGCCCCGCGCGAGCGCGCCGCCAGGATGAAGTCCGAGCCGAGCACCTCCAGCAAGCTGGCGCGCGTCATCCGCGAGACGATAGCCAGGTAGCGGAACGAGAGCGCCAGCGCCGGCAGCAGCAGGTAGCGCAGCCCGTCCGTGAACGCGCCCCAGCCCTCGGCCGGCGCGCGCAGCGAGCGGTTCCCCTGCGAGGGCAGCCAGCCAAGGCTGACGGCGAAGATCACGATCAGCAACTGGCCCAGCCAGAACTCGGGGATCGAGTAGCCGAACAGGGAGATCGCCTGGCTGCCGACATCGGCCGCCGTGCCGCGCTTGCGGGCGGCCATCAGTCCCAGCAGCACACCGACGATGCTGGCAAGGCAGAGTGAGGTGACGGTCAGTTGGAGTGTCGCGCCGAGCCGCGCGCCGATCAGCTCGGTCACGGGCTGGCGGTTGGCGAACGAGTAGCCGAGGTTGCCCTGGAGCACCTGCCCGAGATAGCGGACCAGCCGGATCGGGATCGGCTGATCCAGCCCGAACTCGCGGCGGACCTGCTCGACGTACTCGGGCGGGGCGGGGTAGTCGCCGATCAGGATGGTGGCGGGATCACCGGGGGCCAGCTGGATCAGCGTGAAGTTGATGACGACCACGCCGAGCAGCAGCGGCACGGCCTGCAGGAGCCGCTGAAGGGTGAAGCGCGCCAGGCCGCCGGACTTCATGCTGGCCGCCCGTGTAGCCCCTCACCCCCCGCCCCGCTGCGCAGCGCGAATGTCGGCTGCGCCGCGCAGCGGGGCGGGGGGTGAGGGGCTACAGCGCAAGAGGACCTTCGTTCCGCTCGCACGCTCGCTCCACTCAGGATGACAACGGGTAGTCGTGGGTTGAGGATGAATACGATCCGTCGCCTTACGGCGTCAGCCAGACCTCGCCCCAGCGGTCGCGCGAGTCGACGCCGAGCCAGACGTTGTTCAGCTTCTTCGACGCGAAGTCGATGCCTTCCTCGTCGTAGAGCACCAGCGAGGGCACCTCGTCGGACAGGATGGCCTGCGCCTCCTTGTAGAGCGCCGCGCGGTCAGCCTGCCCCGGCGTAACCGCCGCCTTGTTCAGCAGCTCGTCCACCTTGGCGTTCGAATAGCCCGTGGCGTTGACGAACTGGGCCTTCGTCTCGTTCGTCAGGTACAGCCGGTGATACCCAATCGACGGATCGCCGCTCGACACGAACGACTGCAGTGTCAGGTCGTAGTCGCGCTCGGCGAAGACCTTCTGGATCATCACGGAGCGCTCGAGCGGCTGGATCTCGACCGTGATGCCGACCTGGCGCAGGTTGTCGCGGATGATCTGCGCGCCGGCGACGAAGTTCGGGCGCGCCGCGTCGTGTACCAGCCGGAGCGTCGTGTTCGGCGCGACGCCCGCCTGGGTCAGCAGGGCCTTCGCCTTCTCCACGTCGAGCGGGTACTTGCGGGCGTAGCTCGCGTCGTCGTTGACCAGCCACTTGAAGGCGTCGCCCAGCGGCCCGAAGCCCGGACGCCCGAGGCCGCCCATCGCCTGCTGCACCTGGGTCTCGCGGTTGATGGCGAACGCCAGGGCCTGCCGGACCTCCTTCCTGGCGAGGACCGGGTTGCCCTGGTTCATCATCATGAAGTCGATGGCGCCGGTGCCCTGCCCGCGCTTGCCGATCAGTTGCTGATTGGTGCTCAGGCGGCCAACGTCGGCCTTCGGCAGGTAAAAGTCCACGACAAAGTCGATCTCGCCCGTCTCCAGGCCCGCCGAGCGGTTCGCGCCCTGCGGCACGATCTGGAAGACCAGGGCGTCCAGGTACGGCTTCGGGGCGTCCCAGTAGTCGGTGTTCCGGACGACCTTCAGGCTCGATCCCCGGTTCCACTCCGCGAACTTGAAGGGGCCGGTGCCGATTGGTGACTGGTTGGCCGGGTTCGCCTTCGGGTCCGAGCCTTCGTAGACGTGCTTGGGGAGGATCGGCGAGTCGAAGGCCGTCTGCTGGAGCAGGAACGGCGCGTACGCCTCGGAAAGCTTGATGGTGACCGTCAGCGGATCGGGCGTTTCGATGCTCTGGAGCCGCTTGAGGGTGGTCTGGGCGCGCGGGTGCAGCTTCGCCAGAATCTCCTCAAAGCTGAACTTCACGTCGGCGCTGGTGAACGGCTTGCCGTCGTGCCACTTGACGTTCGGCCGCAGCTTGAAGGTGTACTCCTTGCCGTCCGCCGAGACCGTCCAGGAGGCCGCCAGGGCCGGCTGGGCGTTGAAGTTGTGGTCCGTCCAGACGAGGCCCTCGAAGATCTTCGAGCCGACATCGCCGGCCGCGTAGCCGGTCGTGATGCCGAGGTTCAGGGTCTCGGGATCGGCGTCGATGGCGACGATGGCCGTGCCGCCCGGCTTGCCGGCCGTCGCAACGACCGGCGGCGGAGCCGATGGCCCGGTGACGACGCTGCCGGAGGGCGCGCCAGCGCCGGCCGGCTTGGCCGCCGGGCTGGCGGCCGGGGAGGCCGCCGGTGCGGCGGCTGGCGAAGCTCCGGCCGCTGGTGAGGCCGCCGCGGCCGCCGGCGATGACGCCGCGGCCGGTGACGCGGCAGCAGGCGCGGCTGGTGATGCCGCCGGCGCGGCCGGCTTGGTGGCCTCGGAGGCCTTCGGGGCGGCGGCGGGCGCCGCCGGCGCTGCCTGGCCGCAGGCTGCCAGCAGCAGCCCCATGACCATCAGGACACTGACCAGCAGGCTCGCCGACGTGAGCCGCCGCCCCTGCCGCATCCGATTTCGTGGCCCCACGCCTGGGGAACTGACCATAGTGATACCTCCGCAACGCCCGCCGACTCCGTCCTCTTCGACGTGACGCAGGGGCCGTACCCACGCGAGCAGCAAACGCGGCCACCGTTCGGCGGCATGCGCGCCTCGCGACGGGGCGAAGTGTACACGACGAGTGGTCAGCGGTCGGTGATGAGTTGCCAGTGGTCAGTTATCAGTGGACAGCAACGCGTCGGTCTTCTTGACAGACAGAGGCGCTGTCATCCTGAACGAGCAGCGGTGCTGTCATCCTGAACGAGCAGCGGTGCTGTCATCCTGACGGGCAGCGGTGCTGTCATCCTGAACGAGCGAGCTTGCGAGCGACGTGAAGGATCTCACCCGCTGACCGTCAACGCTCGCGTCAGTAGGTGAGGCCCCCGCTTCTATGAGCGTCATGGCGGTGTGCGTGCTGTCAACGACCGCGTCAGCGGGTGAGATCCTTCGCTGCGCTCAGGATGACAATTGGGTGTTGCGTGCTTGCTGCAAGGCAATGACGCGCATCAGAAGGCATACTCCCACGCCCCACGCCCCACGCCCCACGCCCCACGCCCCACGCCCCACGCCCCACGCCCCACGCCCCACGCCCCTTGAAACCCAGAACCCGAAACCCAGTACCCCCGCTCGTGACCGTTTGACATGCTCTCCCGGGCCGGCCATCATCTCGGCTGGGAGGCGACCGATGAAGATCACCGACCTGTCTGTCACGCTCCACAACTGGGACGTGCCGCCCGTCAGCTACGGCGGCACGAAGGCCGGCGGCATCGTCGAGGTCGGCGTTGTCACGATCTCGACCGACGAGGGCATTGAGGGACACAGCTTCCTCGGGGCGTCAAGCTCGGGCGCCAACGAGAGCCTGCACGAGGTCATCGGGCGGCTCAAGCCGCTGGTGATGGGCCGCGATCCGCTCGACATCGGGGCGATCTGGCAGGCGATGTGGGCGCGCAATCGCCAGGTCTCGATGCGCTCGATCTGCTGCATCGACGTGGCGCTCTGGGACATCGCCGGGAAGGTGGCCGGCCTGCCGATCCACCGGCTCATCGGCACCTACCGCGACAAGGCGCCCGCCTACGCCTCGTCCGCTGTCATGGAGACGCCCGAGGAGTACGCTCAGGAGGCGCTGAGCTTCCGCGAGCGCGGCTGGCAGGCGTACAAAATCCACCCGCCCCGCATCCCGAAGCTGGACATCGCCGTCTGCGAGGCGGTCAAGCGGGCCGTCGGCGACACGATGGTGCTGATGCTCGACTCGACCTGGAGCTACAGCTACGAGGACGCCCTGCGCGTCGGGCTGGCGATCCAGGAGATGGGCTACTACTGGTACGAAGACCCGCTGCCCGAAGACGATCTGTACAACTACGTCAAGCTGAAGGCGAAGCTCGACATTCCGATCCTGGCGACCGAGCACTCGCCGGGCGGCCTCTACGGCTACACGTCCTGGATCACCCAGCAGGCCACCGATATGCTGCGCGGCGACGTGGCGGTCAAGGGTGGCCTCACGCCGATGATCAAGATCTGCCACCTGGCCGAGGCGTTTCGCATGAAATGCGAGATCCATCACGGCGGCAACTCGCTGAACAACGTGGCGAACCTGCACCTGACGATGGCCGTCCCCAACTGCGAGTACTTCGAGGTGCTGCTGCCGGATTCGGCCCAGAAGCATGGCCTCGTGCAGGAGATCGAGGTCGATGCCCAGGGGTTCGTGCACGCGCCGACCGCGCCCGGCCTGGGCTACCAGATCGACTGGGAGCTGATCCGGCGCAACCAGACGCGGGTCGTGCGCTAGACGCCTCTGGGAGCGCTGACGCTTCTGGGAGCGCGGCGATCTTCGCCGCCCCCGGTACGGTTCCACATCGAATTCGGCCGTCTCCGACGTTTCGTCGGGGGTGGCCGTCTCTTTCCGGCCGTTCCGGACGTTCCTGACGTTGTTCGGGACGGCTGTATCCAGGACGGAGCAGGCCGCCGCGACTTCTGACTAGCTGACGGATGTTCGATCGCTCACCGAGGCCGATGCCAGCCTGTCTGCATCTGTTCCGCGCACGCGGTGGCCCGCATGGACGCCGGGAACCGCTCACCTGAGGCTCGACGGCTACCCCGCAACCGCCGATAGTCCTAGTAGCACCGACGCGCTGCCCGGCGTATCCGAAGCTGTGCCCACGCCCACCCCATCCCAGGAGGAGCCGCCCTCATGGAGCCCGTCGCCCCGGTCACGTCGACCATCGCCGGCCGCCTGCCGGCCCTCGGGTTCGGCACGCTGACGGCCGGGCAGCTGGTGCAGGCGCGCGTCTCGCGGGTCGACGGCGATCAAGTGCGCTTGCAGTGGGGCGAGCACACCTTCAACGCGTCGAGCAGGGTGCCGCTGACCGTCGGGCAGCAGGTCAACCTGATGGTCGAAGAGAGCGCCTCCGGCAAGATGCTGCTGCGGATGGTGGACGATACCTTCGGCAGGGCACGCCAGACGCGCGGCGCCGAGAGCAGCGGCAGCCAGACCGCCGGGACGGCCGCGCCAGCGACGGGCGCGCGGCAAGGGCCGATAGCGCCCGTGGCCGGGCGCAGCGGGCAGCCAGGATCGGACGGACAGGGACAGGCCGGCAGTCAACAGGGCTCCGGACAGTCGAACGGTCAGAGCGGTCAGTCCGGGCGGCCAGAGTTCGGCTCGCAGCTTCCGACGGGCCTGCCGGGCCAGCCGACGAGCGCTGCCGGGCAGCCATCCGCCGCGAATGGCCAGCCTGGGCTGGGCCTGCCCGGGCAGACCCTCCTGCCAGGACAGCCTGCTCGGGCGGGCTTCGCGCCGGGGCTGGGCCAGCCGAACGGTGGTGGTTCCGTCTTCCCAGGATCGGCTGCGCCCGGTGGGCCATCGGCGGGAACGCCCTGGATGCCCGGTGCGTTCGGGCTGCCGACGCTGGCCGGCAGTGCCGAAGCGCTCGCGAGCCTGATGTTCACCCAGCTCGACGGCCGGCCCGGACGGGCGGGCGTTGCCGGCGCGACCGGCCCACAGGCGTGGTCGCCGTCCGGAGCCGTCGCGGACCCGGAAGCTGCGAACGATGCTGCCACCGAGGTGTCCGGCGCAACCGGTTCGCAGCGCACGGCCCCCGGCGTCGCCGCTTCGACGGGCCTCATCGCCAAATCGGCCATGCCGACCTATGGCCGGCTGGCGCAGAGCGTGGGCGGCGCGGTGGCGTTCGGGCAGTTGCTGGCGACGAACACGCCGGAGATCAGCCAGACGCTGGCACGGGCATCGCTCGCGCCCACCGACCTGGGACGCCTGCTGGTCAACCTTGGAGTCCATCCCGACGAGATGAACGCTGTGCTGGTGGGCGAGCTGCTGGCGCAGGGCGTCACCGTGCAGGAGGGGACCGTCCGCAACCTGCGCCGTGAGGTCGCGGCGGCCGGCGGCTCCCTGCGCGATGTTGGCCCGGCCGTCTCGCTGATGCGGCTCGGCCTGCCGATCACGCCGCTCAGCCTCGCGGTGGCCCGGCAGCTCCAGGCCGGGCAGTTCGCGCCGAGCGCCGCCTGGGGCGAGCTGCTCGACACCATGCAGCAGCTCACGCGCAGCCCGATGTCCGGCAGCCAGGCCGGCGTGCTGGCCGCCGAGCTGCTGGCCGACTGGCGCGTGCCGCTCGAGGAGGGCGCGGCGGGCATCGCGCGGTGGCTCCAGCAGTCGCTCGACCGCACGGGCACGCCGCTCGAGGCGAAGCTCGCGCGGCCAGCCCTGGACGCGCCACCCCCGGACGGGACGTCGCGCGCCGCGCTGACCTCCCCGGGCCAGGATGTGCGCGCCCGCCTCGACTTGCTCGCCCAGTCCCTGCCGCCCCAGGCGCGCGAGGGCCGGAGCGCCCTGGCAACCTCCCTCTCGGCGTCGTTGCAGCGGGTTCAGGCGACGGTTCAGGGCGAGCAGCTGCTCAACGGCTCGCCGGCCGCTCCCGCCGAGCGCTCCGAGCCACGCTTCTTCGCCGTCACCATCCCAACGGTGATGGGACAGCAGTTGAGCACGCTGGAGATGCGCGTCCGCGAGCGCGACGCCCGCCCGACGAAGCCCGGCGAGCCAGCCCGTCCGGACGTGGTGCAGCTCAGGCTCAACCTGCCAGGGCTGGGCGATCTGGCCGTCAACCTGACCGTCGGACAGCACAGCGTGGCCTGCCACTTCGGGGCCGCCACGCCGTTCGCCGAGGCGCTGCTGAACGCCAGCGCGTCGGAATTGGTCGGGCGGCTCAAGCGGCTGGGCTACGGGCACACCACCGTGGACGCAGCCCACGAGCCGCCACCGCCGGCCCCATCCTCGCAGACGGGCGTGGCCGGAAACGCCGGCTCGCCGCGCCTGCATCAAGTGGATGTCCACGCATGAGCGCGGGCGGACGCGGGCGCACCCACCAGGGCGGCGCAGGCTCGTCGGGGCGCCGGCGCGGCGGGGCCGACCAGCAGCACGTCGCCGATCTGGCAGGCGCTGCTCGCGCGGTAGCCGCCGGCGGACCGGCTCCAGGCCGCCCTGCCGCCAGTGTGCCGGCCCCACTCCGCTCGGCCTCCGGCGCGATCCCGATGCCGCCGCCCGGCACGCTGCCCCCCCGCGAGCCGGGCCAGCCGCGCACGGCTGTCGCGCTGACCTACGACCCTGCCAACGACGAGGCTCCCGTTGTCACCGCAGTCGGGCAGGGGCTGGTGGCCGAGGAGATCATCCGGCGGGCGCAGGAGGCGGGCGTCCCCGTCACCGAAGACCCCCGGCTGGCCGCCGTGCTGAGCCAGATCGACGTTGGTGTGGTGATCCCTCCTGAGCTGTACACCGTCGTGGCCGAGGTGCTGGCCTACGTCTACCGCCTGGACGACCGGGTCAACCGCCGGAAGTAGTCGGCGTCCCAGCTTTGCCGTTGGCGCTGGTGTGCGAGCGCCGGCGGCTCTTGCCCCGCGTGTCGAAGTGGAGCGCCGCGTCCGCGAGGTTGCGGATCTGCTCGTCCACCCGCTTGTGGACGGCGCTGGCCCGTTCGTCGGTCAGCAGCTCCAGGGCCTCGTCGACGTGGCGAACGGTGTAGATGTGGAATCGGGCGTCCGCCATCGCCTCCACCAGGTCCGGGCGCAGCATCAGGTGCTCGGCGTTCGAGGCCGGCAGGATGACGCCCTGCTCGCCGGTCAGGCCGAGGGCGCGGCAGACGTCGAAGAACCCTTCGATCTTCTGGTTCACGCCGCCGACCGCCTGCACCTCGCCGCGCTGATTGACCGACCCGGTCACGGCGATGCTCTGCTTGAGCGGCAGATCGGACAGGCGGGAGAGCAGCGCCAGCAGCTCGGCCAGCGAGGCTGAATCGCCCTCGACCTCGCTGTAGCTCTGCTCGAACACCAGCCGGGCGGTCAGCGCCAGCGGCTTCTCGCGGGCGTAGGTGTCCGCGAGGTAGCCGCCGAGGATCAGGACGCCCTTGGTGTGAATCGGGCCGCCCAGCTCCGCCTGCCGCTCGATGTCCAGCAGCCCCTCGTGGCCCAGGCCGATGGTCGCCGTGATACGGGCGGGCTGCCCGAACGGCAGATCGCCCACGGCCATGACGGCCAGCCCGTTGACCTGCCCGACCGCCGTGCCGGTCGGCTGCACCAGCAGCACCCCCCGCACGATCATCTCGCGGAGCCGCTCCTGCACGGCCGCCGAGCGATACACCCGCTGCTCGACGGCCCGTTGCACGTCGGCCGCCCGGACCGCTGGCGCGCCGTCCACCGCCGCCCAGTGCTCGGCCTCGCGGATCAGCTCCAGGAGACGGTCGTAGTGGATGGCGAGTTTCTGGTGGTCGTCGGCCAGTCGTGACGCCTCCTCGACCAGCACGGCGAGGGCGCCCGGCTCTGGCCTCAGTCCGTCCGGCTGGAAGCACCGCGCCGCCAGTGCCGCGAACAGGCCCTCAGCCTCCGGAGTACGCGCGGTCACGGTGTCGAAGTCGGCGCGGACCTTGAACAGTTGCCGGAAGGTCGGGTCGAGGTTGTAGAGCAGGGCGTAGGTCGTCGCATCGCCGATCAGCAGCACCTTCACGTCGAGCGGGATCGGGTCTGGCTGCAGACCGCGCGTGCTGCTGAGGCCCAGCGCCTCGCCGGCCTCCTCGATGCTGACGCAGCTCTCGCGCAGAGAGCGCTCCAGCGCGGCCCAGCAGAGCGGCGCGCGCAGCACGTCCTCCGCGCGCAGCACGAGGTAGCCGCCATTGGCGCGGTGGAGCGCCCCCGGACGAATCAGGGTCAGGTCGGTCAGGAGGGCGCCGAGGACGGCCTCGCGCTCGATCCGGCCGATCAGGTTCGGGTACGTCGGGTTGGACTCGACCACCACCGGCGCGCCGGCGGTGTCGCCGTTGTCCACGACCACGTTGACCTCGTACTTGCGGAAGGCGCGCTCCTGGATCTGCTGGGAGGGATCGGCGGTGGCTGCCGGCTGGCTGTGCTGGTGGCCAGGGGCCGGGTTGGCGCGGAAGAGGGCGATGTCCGTCAGGATGCCCTCGCGGACGTGGCTCAGGTACGCGCTGACCTCCGCCTGATCGACATAATCGTCGGCAAGGTCTTCGACCAGCCCGCCGACGGCGTGCAGGCCGACGTCGCGATCCTGGGCCTCCAGGCGCTCGCGCGACTCGCGCTCGACGGACCGCATCTCCTTCATGAAGGCGCGCACGTCCACGCTCAGGGCCGCGCGGCTCAGTTCGATGCTGGCGCGGACCTCGGCCGGCAACTGCGCGAACTCCTCCTCGGAGAGCGGCTGGTTGCGGACGACCGGCTGCAGGGCGATGCCCATCGGCGTGGCGCGCAACTGGAAGCCCTGGCGCTTGGCCCGGGCGCCCAGCTCGACCATCCGCTCTTCGCGCCGATGGTTCATCTCGTTCATGATGGTCTCGACGCCGGCGATGTACTCCTCGCTCTCGAAGGCACGGGGGATCTCGCGGCGGGCGGCCGTCACCAAGGCGCGGACGCCGTCGCGGAGGGTACGCCCCTGACCGCCCCGTAACCGAAGGGCGCGTGGGCGGGTCGGGTCGTCGAAGTTGTAGACGTAGCACCAGTCGTCGGGCGTGGGGCGCGTGCGAGCGGCCCGGGTGAGGAAGCGACGTACTGCCGTCATCTTGCCGACGCCGGGCGGTCCGGCCACGAAGACGTTGAAGCCGTCGTCATGGACGGCGATGCCAAGCTGGAGGGCGCTGAGTGCGCGCTCCTGACCGATCAGCGCGAGGTCGGCATCGCCGGGCGCGAGGTCGGGCAGCGCCAGGGTGGCCGGATCGCAGCGTCGGCGAGCTTCGTCGGCAGTCAGCGCGCGTGCACCGTGGTGGACGGCAGACATGGTGCGTGTCTCCCTTCTCGGCAGCCGAACCGTCGCTCACGGTGACCGGTCCAGACGCGCGCCGAGGTGGCGCCTTCAACGTACCGTGCGGCGGCTGGCGGCTCGGCGTGTCGAAGGGCATCAGACGGAGGGGTCGGGTGTCCTGCCGCTTGCAGAGGTGTGGGGGGATCGGGCGCCCTGACGCGGTGCAGCCGTCCCCTGGAGGAGGGGATGAAGCACCCTCGCGGGGGGTGCTCGGGCGCGCCATCCTGAGGGTGGAGGAGCAGCGGCGCGGCTTTGCGCTGCTCGACACGGTCGGCCTCGTGAGCGTATCCGCTGGACGCATCGACGCCGGGCCGGGAAGGGGTGCATCGTGCAGAAGACGTTGCTGGCGCCGCTCGATGGTTCGGAGGCGAGCGAGGCCTCGCTGCCGTGGGCGATCAAGCTGGCGCAGGACCGGGCGCTCGGCATCGTGCTGGTGCGGGTGGTCGAATACCCGCAACTGGCCACCGACACCTGGGGAGCCGGCGCCATCTCGACCGACGTGTACGAGGAGGTGCTGGAGATCGAGCGGGAGGCCGCTCGCGAGTACCTCGATGGCGTGAAGCATCGGCTCGAAGCGGCCGGCGTCGCGGCGACGGTGACGGTGGCGTCAGGCACGCCAGCCGTGGCCCTGCTCGACCTGGTGGATCAGCTTGGCGCAGAAGCAGTCGTCATCGCCAGCCACGGCCACAGTGGCCTCAAGCGGCTGGTGTTGGGCAGCGTGGCGCACCAGCTGCTGGCCCACGCGACGGTGCCGGTCTTCCTGGTCCGCGCCGATCCGCCGGATCAGCGGCGGACGCCGTCGTTCGCACGGATCATCGTGCCGCTCGATGGCTCGGCGCTCTCGGAGCGGGCGGTTGCCGCCGCGCAGGAGATCGTCGCGCCGGGCGGCACGCTGCTGCTGGTGCGCGTTGCGCCCTGGCCAGACCCATCGCTCGGCGAGGGCGGCGTAGGCCGCGTGCGCGACAACGAGAAGGCGGCCTACCGCGTCTCGCTGGCGCGGGAGTACCTGGAGCGCATCGCCGGCACGGTCCGCGCCCGCGATGTGACGGTGGAAACGCAGGTGATCGTCAGCGAGAGCAAGGGGTCCGTGGCGCACCACCTGGCGGTGACGGCGGCCACGGCCAACGTGGACGCCATCGTGATGTCTACCCACGGGCGTGGCGGCATGACCGGGTGGCTGCTGGGCAGCGTGGCCGACGAAGTCGTGCGGAGCGTGGATCGGCCGGTGCTGGCAGTGAGCGCGCGCGCGGCGGCGTCCGGCGTGATGGGCCGCCAGCGGGTGGGCGACATCATGACGCGCGACGTGCTCGCGCTGCGGGAGGACGAGTCGCTGGTGGTGGCGCTTCGCAAGCTCGTTCGGCGGCATGCGAGCGGCGCGCCGGTCCTCGACGCGAACGGCGCGGTGACCGGCGTGGTGTCACAGCGGGACATCCTGGGCTGGCACGAGCGGAAGGTGGCCGAGCTGGCCGAAGACCGCCAGCCGACCTCCGAGCACTACCTGGCGCTGCTGCGGACCGAGACGGTCAGGTCGGTGATGTCCAGCCCGGCGGCGACGATCCCCGAGACGGCGTCCGTGGCGAGCGCCCTGACGATGCTCCGCGAGCGCAGCCTGCACCGGCTGCCGGTGACCCGTGAGGGGCAACTGGTGGGCATCGTGACGGGGTCAGACATCCTGCTGGCGCTGCTGGCTCAGCTGGAGAGCGCCGACATGGAGCACCACCAGCAGGAGCTGGAGCCAACGGCGGCCGAGCTGGCCGGGGCGCAGGCCGGCCGCTGACGGCACACAAAGAAAGGCGGGGAGGGTGCGCTTCCGCGTCCTCCCCGCCGTGCTTCTCTAGCTCAGGCCCCTGCCGGCCTCGGTTATCGGGCTGGTGTCACACTCATCGAGAGCTGGGCGGCTGCCACTGTAGAGGCGTCATACGCTTGTGTGGCTGCTCTGTGCCCGGTTGACCGCTCCGTTCCTACACGCCGAGGTGGCGGCCGACGCTGTCAACCTGAATCACCATGTAGAGCAGGTGAATCGCTCGCCTGTTCTCCATCTATGGTCCCTCCTTCTGGGACTGTCGGCCAGGTGGGCCATTCCTCCTGGCACTAGCATCGTACCTCGCCCATCAGGGGGCTGGATGGGATGGTTGTCCCGCCGCCCAGGGGACAAGCGTCCCGCCGTCGGGTGAGCCAGCCCTGGAGCAGGCCCGCCGACGCATTTCTGGCAGCAAGCGAGAGGCCTGCATGCCGTCGCCGGGTGTGCTCTCCTTATCGAGTCGGGGATTGCCGGCAGTTCACCAGACGCTTCCCGTTTTGTCCTGAAAGAGTCGGGCCGTTTGCCCCTCCGACCGACGTGCCCTTCGCTACGACAATCAGGGTAAAGACGGCACGAGGAACTCGTGCCGGGCCTGGACTGGAGAGCGCACACCGTGGGCACGATCACACACAGCGAGCAGGCAGCACCCGCCCCCCTAGGTCGCTCGTCGCAGGCGCGACGCATGGTCGCCATTGATGGCAACGAGGCGGCGGCCTCAGTGGCGTACCGAGCGAACGAAGTCGTGGCGATCTATCCGATCACGCCATCCTCGGCGATGGGCGAATCGGCGGACCAGTGGGCAGCGGAGGGCCGCACCAACATCTGGGGCACCATCCCGCTCGTACAGGAGATGCAGTCGGAAGGCGGCGCCGCCGGGTCCATCCACGGGGCGCTGCAGACCGGGGCCCTGGCAACGACCTTCACGGCAAGCCAGGGTCTCCTGCTGATGATCCCGAATATGTTCAAGATCGCCGGCGAGCTGACCAGCACCGTCTTCCACGTGGCGGCGCGGTCGCTGGCGGCGCAGGGCCTCTCGATCTTCGGAGACCACTCGGATGTGATGGCTGCCCGCTCGACGGGCTGGGCGCAACTGTTCGCGTCCTCCGTGCAGGAGGCCGCCGACTTCGCCCTGATCTCGCAGGCGGCGGCGCTGGAAGCGCGCGTGCCGTTCATCCACGTCTTCGACGGCTTCCGCACCTCGCACGAGGTCCAGAAGGTCGAGCCGCTCACCGACGACGACATCCGCGCCCTGCTCGACCCTGAGCTGATCGCTGCGCACCGCGCGCGGGCGCTGTCGCCGGATCGCCCGTTCATCCGAGGGACGGCGCAGAACCCAGACGTCTATTTCCAGGCGCGTGAGACGGTCAACCCGTACTACCTGGCGACGCCGGGCATCGTGCAGCGGCTGATGTACCAGTTGGCCGCCCGCACCCGCCGCAGCTATCGCCTCTTCGACTACGTCGGGGTGCCGGACGCCGAGCGTATCATCGTGATGATGGGTTCGGGTGCGGAGACGGCCGTCGAGACGGCCAAGGTCTTGATGGCTCAGGGTGAGAAGGTTGGCGTGGTCATCGTGCGGCTATACCGCCCGTTCGACGCCGAGGCGCTGATTCGGGTCATCCCGCAGACCGTGCGGCGGATCTCCGTCCTCGACCGCACCAAGGAGCCAGGATCGGCCGGCGAGCCGCTCTACCAGGATGTCGTGACCGCCGTCTCCGAGGCGATGTCTGGCGACAACCCGCCCTTCGCCCGCCTGCCGAAGATCGTCGGCGGTCGCTACGGCCTCTCCTCGAAGGAGTTCACGCCGGGCATGGTCAAGGGCGTCTTCGAGGATCTGGCCCGCCAGCAGCCGAAGAACCACTTCACCATCGGCATCGACGACGACGTGACGCACACCAGCCTGCCCTTCGAAGAGGATTTCGAGATCGAGGGCAAGGAAGTCGTCCAGGCGATCTTCTGGGGCCTCGGGTCGGACGGCACCGTCGGCGCGAACAAGAGCTCCATCAAGATCATCGGTGAGGAGACCGACAATTTCGCGCAGGGCTACTTCGTCTACGACTCGAAGAAGGCTGGCGCGCGTACGACCTCGCACCTGCGCTTCGGGCCGCACCCGATCAACGCGCCGTACCTGATCCGCCGGGCCAGCTTCGTGGCCGTCCACCAGTTCAACTTCCTCGAACGGTACGACGTGCTCAAGGAAGCTGACGAGGGCGCAACGTTCCTGCTGAACAGCCCGTACGGCCCGGAGGAGGTCTGGGATCAGCTCCCGCGCCCGATCCAGGAGACGATCATCGCCAGGAAGCTGCGGTTCTACGTGATCGACGGCGGCGAGGTCGCGCGGGCGGCCGGCATGGCGAACCGTGTGAACACCGTCATGCAGACCTGCTTCTTCGCGATCAGCGGCGTGCTCCCGCAGGCCGAGGCCATCGCCCAGATCAAGAAGGCGATCAAGAAGAATTACGGCAAGCGTGGACAGGCCGTCGTCGACAAGAACTTCGCGGCGGTGGACAGCGCCCTGGCTCACCTCTACGAGGTGACGGTCCCGGCGGCGGTGACCAGCACCGTCGAGCAGGTCGCGCCGGTCCCGGCCGATGCCCCCGAGTTCGTGCGGAACGTCACGGCGCGGATGATCGCCGGCGATGGCGACCATCTCCCCGTCAGCGCGCTGCCCGCCGATGGCACCTACCCGAGCGCCACCACGCGCTGGGAGAAGCGGGCCATCGCCACCGAGGTGCCGGTCTGGCAGCCGGACCTGTGCATCCAGTGCGGCAAGTGCGTGATGGTCTGCCCGCACGCCGTGATCCGCTCCAAGGTCTATCAGCCGTCCGCGCTCGATGGTGCACCGGCCAGCTTCAAGAGCACCTCGGCCCGCTGGCGCGAGCTGCCGAACCACCAGTACACGCTGCAGGTCAGCCCGGACGACTGCACCGGCTGCACCCTGTGCGTCGAGGTCTGCCCGGCCGCGGAGAAGGGCAACCCCTCGAACCGAGCCATCAACATGGCGGCTGTCGAGCCGATCCGCGTGGACGAGCAGGGGAACTGGGCCTTCTTCGAGTCGCTGCCTGACCTGCCGAAGGCGAACGGCCTGTCCTGGTCGAACGTCAAGAACGTCCAGCTGTTGGAGCCGCTGTTCGAGTTCTCGGGCGCCTGCGCCGGCTGCGGCGAGACCCCGTACCTCAAGCTGGTCAGCCAGCTCTTCGGCGACCGCGCCATGATCGCCAACGCCACCGGCTGCTCGAGTATCTACGGCGGCAACCTCCCGACGACGCCGTGGTCGGTGAACCGCGACGGGCGCGGCCCGGCCTGGAGCAACTCCCTCTTCGAGGACAACGCCGAGTTCGGCCTGGGCATGCGGCTGACGCTCGACAAGCAGCAGCAGTTTGCGCGTGAGCTGCTCACCCGCATGCGGGACGAGGTCGGACACGAGCTGGTGGACAGCCTGCTCGCGACGGACCAGACCGACGAGGCTGGCATCGAGGAGCAGCGGCGGCTCGTGCAGAAGCTCAAGCGCCAGCTTGCCCTGCTCGACAATCCGTACGCGCGTGACCTCGGCAGCCTGGCGGACGTGCTGGTCCGCAAGAGCGTGTGGATCGTCGGCGGCGACGGCTGGGCCTACGACATCGGCTACGGTGGCCTGGATCACGTCCTGGCCAGCGGCCGCAACGTCAATATCCTGGTACTCGATACGGAGGTGTACTCGAATACGGGCGGTCAGGCCTCGAAGGCGACCCCGCTCGGCGCAGTGGCCCGCTTCGCGGCCGGCGGCAAGCCGACCCCGAAGAAGGATCTCGGTCTCATCGCCATGACCTACGGCAACGTCTACGTGGCGCAGATCGCGATGGGCGCAAGCGACGTTCAGACGCTCAACGCCATCCGCGAAGCCGAGGCCTACGATGGACCGTCGCTGATCATCGCCTACTCGCACTGCATCGCCCACGGCATCGACATGGCCAAGGGCATGGAGCACCAGAAGCTGGCCGTCGAGTCTGGCCACTGGCCGCTCTACCGCTACGACCCGCGCCTGCACGTCGAAGGGAAGCACCCGCTGCGCCTCGACTCGAAGGAGCCGACGCGCCCGCTCTCGGACTACCTCTACAGCGAGGGTCGCTACCGCCAGCTGGCCCAGTCCGATCCGGAGCACGCGGCCGAGCTGCTCGACCACGCGCAGCAGGCGGTCAAGGCACGCCGCAAGGTCTACATCCAGCTGCTCGAACAGGACTAGCGGAAGGTCCCTCACCCCGCCCCTCTCCCGCACGCGGGAGAGGGGAGACGGATCGAGTGGCTCGCCGTTTGCCTGCTGAGCCCCGGCGTTCGACTGACACGACGACCACCCCCTGATGCCCCGAAAGGAGGCTCCCCATGGCCCAGAAGACGACCGCCAACCAGAACGACCTGGCCGACCTGATTGCCTCGCTTCCCGAGTGCATGGGAGCCGACTTCGACGCGGTCTGCGCGCCCTCGCGCTACAACGATCTGGCCTGCGCGGACGTCGTCGAGACGGCGGAGCGCATGGGGATCGACTTCGCGGTTGCGCCGTTCAGCGTCGAGCAACTCCACCTGGGCATGGCCGTCGAGGCGGACCAGCGCGGCGTTGCCCCTGACGATCTTCTGGACGAAGACCTGCTGGAGCTGGGCAAAATCGCGATGTACAATCTGCAACGGCAGAGCGATTTCTACACGAAGTTGACGGCTGCACACGCGCCCGGCGACCCGGTACCGGCAGGCTATCACCTGGCGGATGTCGGCACCGACTAGCCCGTGAGCGGCGTGCAGCCGCCTGACAGGTCATCCCATCCCCGGAGGAGCGTGATGCCCTCAGTGGGTACGAAGGCTGGGACGAACGCAATCGCCGCCCCCACGGACGACAAGCGATGGCGGGTCGTCGATGCCACGATGCGGCGCCATGGGTATCGGCCCGCGGCGCTCATCGAGGCGCTTCATTCCGTTCAGGAGTCATTCGGCTGTCTGGACGAGCCGGGCTTGCAGTACGTTGCCGCGAGCCTGGGTGTGCCGCTGTCGCGCGTCTTTGGCGTCGCGACGTTCTATCACTATTTCAGTCTGAAGCCGCAGGGCGACCATACCTGTGTGGTCTGCACGGGGACCGCGTGCTATATCAAGGAGAGTCCGGCTCTGTTGCGCGCAATTGAAGCTGAGTTCGGAATCGCGAACGGCGAGACGACGCCGGATGGCTCGCTCTCCTTGCTGACGGCCCGCTGTCTCGGAACCTGCGGCCTTGCGCCGGCCGCTGTCCTCGACGGCGACGTGGCTGGCCGCCTGCAGCCGGCCGAGCTGCTCGAACGGCTACACCAGCTCGTTGGGGCCGCGAAGGAGGTTGCAGCACGATGACACCGGAGGAGCTTTCTGAGCTTGCCGTTGCTGAGCGCCAGCGGCTCGACCGACTCGCCCACCAGATCAACGTCTGCACGGCGACGGCCTGCCACGCGTCCGGCAGCGAGGCGATCAAGACCCGCCTGACCGCCGAGGTGCGCGAGCGCGGCATCAGCGGCCAGTGCCTGATTCGAGGCGTCGGCTGTCGCGGCCTGTGCACCAACGGCCCGATGGTCAGCGTCGAGCCGCAGGGCGTGCTCTACCAGCACGTGACCGCGGACGATGCCCCGGCCCTGCTCGACAGCCTTGCGTCAGAGCCGGTCTCGCACATTCAGGCCCCGACCGACGATCCGTTCTACACGCGCCAGCACCGAATCGTGCTGGAGCACGCCGGCGAGATCGACCCCGAGCAGATCACCGAGTATATCGCCGTGGGCGGCTACCAGGCCCTGGCGAAAGCGCTCTACGAGATGTCCCCGGCCGATGTCGTCGACGAGCTGACCACCAGCGGCCTGCGCGGCCGGGGCGGGGCCGGCTTTCCGACCGGCCTCAAGTGGCGGACCGTCGCCAAGGCCCTCAGCGACCGCAAGTTCGTGATCTGCAACGGCGACGAGGGGGATCCTGGCGCGTTCATGGATCGCTCGGTGCTGGAGAGCGACCCCCATCGCGTCCTGGAAGGTATGGCGATCGCCGCCTACGCTGTGGGCGCCCACGAGGGGTTCCTGTACGTCCGCGCCGAGTACCCGTTGGCCATCAAGCGGCTGACCACGGCGATCCGCCAGGCCCGCCAGCGCAACCTGCTTGGCGACGCCATCCTGGGGACGCCGTTCACGTTCCACGTCGAGATCCGCCTGGGCGCTGGCGCGTTCGTGTGCGGCGAAGAGACCGCGCTGATCGCGTCCATCGAGGGCGAGCGCGGCTCCCCACGCCCCCGACCGCCGTACCCGGCCGAGGTCGGTTTGTGGGGCCGCCCGACGCTCATCAACAACGTCGAGACGCTGGCCAACATCGCCCCGATTATCAAGAACGGCGGTGCGTGGTTCGCCGGCATCGGCACCGAGAAGAGCAAGGGCACCAAGGTCTTCGCGCTGACCGGTCAGGTCAAGAACACCGGCCTGATCGAAGTGCCGATGGGGATCTCCCTGCGGGAGATCGTCTTCGACATCGGCGGCGGCGTCCCGGAAGGCCGGTCGTTCAAGGCCGTGCAGACCGGCGGACCGTCCGGCGGCTGCATCCCCGACGAGCTGCTGGACAGCTCTGTGGACTATGAGTCGCTCACCCGGCTCGGGTCGATCATGGGATCGGGCGGCATGATCGTGATGGACAACACGTCCAGCATGGTCGAGGTGGCCCGCTACTTCATGGAATTCTCGATGACTGAATCGTGCGGGAAGTGCATCCCCTGCCGCGTTGGCACGGCGGAGATGCACGGCATCCTGACGCGGTTCTGCGAGAAGCGGGCGACAGAGCGCGACCTCGCGCTGCTCGAACAGCTCTGCGATCTGACCAGGCATGCCAGCCTGTGCGGCCTGGGCCAGTCCGCGCCGAACCCGATTCTCAGCACGCTCCGCTACTTCAAGCAGGAGTACCTGGCGGCGCTCGAGAGCAACCAGCCTGAAGAAGTCGGCGCTGCCGCCGAGGAGGGGCGATCATGACCGTGCCTCCAGCTCGGATCCGGACCCTCACCATCGACGGCAAGGACGTCGGGGCGCGCGAGGACGAGACGATCCTCGACGTGGCCCGCGAAAACGGCATCTGGATCCCCACGCTCTGCCAGATGACCGGCCTGTCCAACATCGGCGCCTGCCGGCTCTGCCTCGTCGAGGTGGCCGGCAGCACCAAGCTCCAACCGGCCTGCGTGACCCGTGTCGAAGAGGGCATGCAGGTGACCGCGCACTCGGACCGTCTGGCCGAGTACCGCAAGATGATCGTCGAGCTGCTCTTTGCCGAGGGGAACCACATCTGCTCGGTCTGCGTGACCAACGGGCACTGCGATTTGCAGTGGCTGGCCCAGCGGCTGGAGATCGACCATATCCGCTTCCCCTACCTCTACGGCAAGCGGTCTGTGGACGCCTCGCACGAGCGCTTCGTGCTCGACCACAATCGCTGCGTCCTCTGCACGCGCTGCGTCCGCGTCTGCGACGAGGTCGAGGGCGCGCACACCTGGGACATCATGGGGCGCGGCACCAACGCGCGAGTCATCACCGATCTCGCGCAGCCGTGGGGCGAGTCAACCAGCTGCACGAGCTGTGGCAAGTGCGTGAGCGTCTGCCCGACAGGCGCCCTCTTCGAGCAGGGCAAGGCCGTGACGGAGATGGTCAAGCACCGCGAGCTGCTGCCCATGCTCCTGACGATGCGAGGACGGCAGCGATGAGTACTGACCTCACCCCCCCAACCGCCCGCTCCGACGCGGAGCGGGGGGAGCCGAAGCCGAAGGTCAAGGCGGCGACGGTCTGGCTCGACGGCTGCTCCGGCTGCCACATGTCGTTCCTCGACATCGACGAGCGGCTCATCGAGCTGGCTCAGCACATCGACATGGTCTACTCGCCGCTGGTCGATCCGAAGCAGTTCCCCGACCATGTTGACGTGGCCCTGGTCGAGGGCGCCGTCAGCAGCGAGGAGGATCTGGAGAAGATCAAGCGCATCCGCAAGCACACCAGCATCCTCATTGCCTTCGGGGATTGCGCGGTGACGGCGAATGTGCCTTCGATGCGGAACTCCTTCAGCGTGAAGGACGTGTACCAGCGCGGCTACTTCGAGACGGCCACCCGGCGGGCCGGCGTGCCCGATCAGGTCGTGCCGAAGCTGCTGCCGCAGGCCCGCCCGATCCACGAGTACGTCCCGGTCGACGTGTTCCTTCAGGGGTGCCCGCCCCCCGCCGACGTGATCTACGGCCTGCTGACCGACCTGCTGGCTGGCCGCAAGCCGAATCTCACGGAGCACACGCGTTTCGGACGCTGAACGAGTAGGCAGTGGTCAATAGGCAGTAGGCAGCCAGGAGCGGCGTCGGCGTACGGCGTTCCGGTCGGCCCGCTGCGATCGCTTCTCCACTGCCTACTGCCCTCTGCCTACTGGAGCGAAGCGACGATGGCCCGACAAATCACCATCGACCCGGTCACCCGCATCGAAGGGCACGCCCGGATCACCATCCAGCTGGATGACGCCGGCGCGGTCCAGGATGCGAAGTTTCATATCACCCAGTTTCGGGGCTTCGAGAAGCTGTGCGAGGGCCGGCCGTTCCACGAGATGCCCAGCCTCATGGCGCGCATCTGCGGCATCTGCCCCGTCAGCCACCTTGTCGCCTCGGCCAAGGCGTGCGACGCCATCCTGGCCGTGCAGATCCCGCACACGGCGGCGAGCCTGCGCCGGATCATCAACCTGGCCCAGCTGATCCAGTCGCACGCGCTCTCGTTCTTCTACCTTTCCGCGCCCGACTTGCTGTTGGGGCTGGAGAGCGATCCTGTCACCCGGAACGTCTTCGGCCTGATGCGCGAGCATCCCGAGGTGGCGCGCGATGGCATCCGGCTGCGCCAGTTCGGCCAGCACGTCATCGAGCTGCTCGGGAACAAGCGCATTCACCCCGCCTGGGTGGTCCCTGGCGGCGTCAGCGAGCCGCTGGCCCCCGAGAAGCGCGCCGAGATGCTGGCGGCGCTGCCGGAGGTCACCGGCATCGTCGAGAAGGCGCTGGAGCAGTTCCGGACCGTTTTCGATCAGTTCCGTGAGGAGGTCCAGACGTTCGGGCGGTTCCCGTCCCTGTTCATGGGGCTGGTGAACGACGATGGCGGCCTGGAGCACTACGAGGGCAAGCTCAAGGTTGTAGACGACAAGGGCACGGTCCTCGAAGAGGGGATCCCGCCGGCCCGCTACGCCGAGTATATCGGCGAGTCCGTCGAGCCGTGGAGCTACCTGAAGTCGGCCTACTACCTGCCGATTGGCTACCCGGACGGCATGTACCGCGTCGGCCCGCTGGCGCGGCTCAACGTGGCGACCAGTGTCAGCACCCCGAAGGCTGCCCAGGAATTTGCCGCGTTCAAGCAGTTGGAGGCGTCCGGGCCGGTCCTCAGCTCGTTCCACTACCACTACGCTCGCCTGATCGAGATCCTCTACGCGCTGGAGAAGATCGATCAGCTGCTGAACGAGCCGGACATCCTCAGCGACCGCGTCCGCGCCCACGCCGCCCCCAACAACCTGACGGGCGTCGGCGTCGCGGAAGCGCCGCGCGGCACCCTGCTCCACCACTACAAGGTGGACAAGAACGGCCTGATGGAGTTCGCCAACCTGATCATCGCCACGGGCAACAACAACCTGGCGATGAACCGCTCGGTGTTCCAGGTGGCCCAGCACTACGTAGACGGAGAAAAGCTGCAGGAGGGTATGCTCAACCGTGTCGAGGCCGTCATCCGCGCCTACGATCCGTGCCTGAGCTGCTCCACACACGCCATCGGCAAGATGCCGCTGCGGATTCAGCTCAAGGCCCCGGATGGGACGGTCCTGGACGAGCTGGTACGCGACTCTGACGGGAAGCGTGGCTGATGACCGTGTCTACGGCTCTCGGCAGGCGGCCGCTCGTCGTGGGGTACGGCAACCCGCTCCGGGCAGACGATGGTTTCGGCTGGCAGGCGGCCACGCGGCTCGCCGGGCAGCTCTCCGAGACCGCTGCCCGGGTGCTGGCCGTCCACCAGTTGACGCCGGAGCTTGCCGAGGACGTGGCGCAGGCATCGCTGGTCGTCTTCCTGGACATCCACGAGGGCGGACAGCCAGGGGTGCTGATCGAGCAAGCGCTGGAGGGCGGCAGCGGCCAGGAGGTCGTCGCGTTCAGCCACGACGTGGACGCGGAGGCGATCCTCTTCCTGGCCGAGACGCTCTACGGCCACCGGCCGCCGGCGACCATGCTCTCGGTGGGCGGGTCCGACTTCTCGTACGCTGTCGGGCTGTCGCCGCCGGTCGATGCAGCGCTACCCGTCGCCCTTGACCGCGTCCGCTCGATCCTTCGATCCAGTCCCCTGGATCGTCCACCGCGTCTTGCGAACCCGCGTACTGCCCGTCCGTAGGGCGGGGGCCTGTCCCCCACCTGACACACTGCCGCAGGGGCGGGAGACAAGCCCCGCGCTGCACGATCCGTTGCGCACGCTGGATCACGTGGGGGACAAGCCCCCACGCTACGACGCTCACTGTCCGGGAGTCTGAATCATGCACGAGGTCGCGGCTGTCAGCGCGCTCGTCGATGCCCTGCTGGAGGCTGCCGCGCCACACGCCCCGTATCGTGCGGATCGGGTGCGCGTGCGGCTCGGCAGCGCGTTCTCGGAGGATGCACTGTATCAGGCGTTCGAGATGCTGACCGAGAGCACGCCGTTGCGGGACGTGCCGCTGCTGGTCGAGCGCACCAATCACACGATCGATTGCCGGTGCGGGTTGGAGCAGGTCATCCGTGCCGACGATCTGGCCGGCCACATGTGGGTCTGCTCGAATTGCGGGCACGTCGAGGAGGTCGCCGACGAGGACGACCTGATGCTGCTCGGCTTCGACCTGACGCCCCTGGGCCAGCCGGCCACCGCTGGGGGCCGCTGATGTGCCTGGCCGTGCCGCGTCGGGTGCTGCAGATCGAAGCCGGCCGCGTGCTGGTGGATTGGGAGAGTGGTCCGCTCTGGGCCAGCAGCGCGGCGTTCCCCGATCTGACGGTTGGCGAATACGTGCTGGTACACGCCGGGCTGGTACTGGAGCGGGTCTCGGCTGAGGAGGCCGAGACCCTGCTGGCGATGCAGGCGGAGCTTGCGGCGGACGACTTCGGCCTGCCGTCCACACCGATGGGCGGGGACGCGCCCCGCTGATGCGTTCCGCTACTGCATCGGCGAGATCGGCGTGGGGATCAGGATAGTCGTCTCCATCTCCGCGAGGCACTGGGTACCCTTCGGCACGAAGGCCTGCCACTCCGGATCGGCCAGCGCGGCGGCGCGCACCTGCGCCCGGTGGTTCAGGTCGTCGTAGGCCCACAGGTGCGCCGCGACGTTCAGCTTGCCGATCTCTGCGGTCCAGAGCCCGACGATCTTGGAGTACTTCTCGCGGGCCGGCAGGACGCCCTTGAAGAGCTTCGTCCAGGCGGGGATGCCCGCGCCGGTGCCGCGGTAGCGCCGCAGCTCGTAGACGTGGCCCTTGCCGGTCGGCGGGTGCAGACCGACATCGCCGTCGAGGTTGAGCAGCACGTTCTCCTGAGACACCATCATGTCGCGGACCTGGGAGACGTACTGCTCGTTCCAGCCGGGCAGCGTGGCGAGGCCAGCGCGCAGCGTCTCGCGCTCGGCAAGGCTGGGGTAGCTCCACAGGTGGAAGAACTGGTTCAGCGGCCCGATCTCGGTCGTCCAGCAACCGACCAGAGTTCCGTGGTTGTCGCCGCGCAGCTTGTACGCGACCTCGCTGTTCAGCTTGACGAAGGCCGGCTGGGTGCCGGGCTTGACCGTGTAGATGCGCAGCTCGTAGATCACGATGTCCCCTCCTCGTTCGTGCGCTCAGCGTCGAGAATATGCTCGAGATAGAGTCCCACGTCCTTCACAGCGGCAGCGCCTCGTGTAACACACGGTCTCGGATGCGCGGGTGGAGCGCATCGGCTGTCGCGACATCGACGCTGCACCCCAGGAGATCCTCAAGGTCGAGCATCAGGCCGGCCGGAAACCATGGCGACGGGTTCTGGCCGACATCGATCAGCAGATCCAGATCGCTGTCGGGGCTGGCCGTGCCCCGCGCGACCGACCCGAATACCCACACATTCGTCGCGCCGTGGCAGACGGCGATGCGGAGGATCTCTTCTCGGTGTGCGAACAGGGCCTGCTGCGTCGTCATGGCACGCTGAGCGTACCACGCCGGTACAGCCATCCGTGCCGGCCGGGCGGGCGTCTATGCCAGCGTTGACTGGCTGCGCTCGGGCACGATCCTGATCGGCCGGCGCGGCGCGGCGTCACGCTCGACGCGCACAGGGAGCGGCTCCCGGGCCTGCACCGTCGCCGGGGACGGCTGCCGGACGGGTGTGCTCGACCACGGCCAGCGGAACCGTAGGACCGGCAGCCCCAGTCGTCCGAACAGCGCTTCCAGCGCCGTCTTCGCGTCGTCAAGGATGGTGTAGACCGCTGGCACCAGCACCAGCGTCAGCAGCGTCGAGCTGAGGACGCCGCCCATGATGACGACGGCCAGCGGCGCGCGCGACTCACCGCCATCCTGCAGCTTGAGCGCCAGCGGCAGCATCGCGAAGAGCACCGTCGCCGAGGTCATGACGATCGGGCGGAGGCGAGTGTACCCTGCCTGGAGGATCGCTTCGTTGCGCGGCATGCCTTCGCGGCGCAGCAAGTCCGTGAAGTCCACCAGCAGGATCGCGTTCTTGCCGACCAGCCCCATCAGCATGATCGTGCCGATCAGCGAGAAGATGTTGAAGGTGTTGCCCGTCAGGTACAGCCCCAGGAACGCCCCCACCAGCGCCACGGGCAGGCTGAACATGATCGCGAGCGGCGTCAGCAGCGACTCGTAGAGCGCCACCATCAGCATGTAGACCAGGATCACCGAGAGTGTCAGCGCCTGGAGGATCGTCGTGAAGGCCGTCTCCTGCTGCTGCACCTGTCCGGCGTAGCTGAGCTGGTACCCCTGCGGCAGCGGCATGCCGGCAAGCTCGGCGCGCACGTCCCGCGTGACGTCGCCCAACGAGCGTCCGGCGACGTTGGCCGAGACCTCGATGACCCGCTGGCGGTTGGTCCGCTGGATCCGGGCGGGACCGCTGTCCTCGATCACGTTGGCGACCTGCCCCAGACGGACCAGCGTGCCGCCTTCCCCGAACAGCGGGATCGAGGCGATGCTGTCGCCGGTGCGCTGCGCGGCCGGCGCGATGACCCGCACGTCCACCTCGTCGCCGGTCGGTGGGTGCATCTGCGTCGCCACCGTGCCGCCGATGACCGTCCGCACGGCCGTCGCCACCGCCGATGCGCTCAGGTGCAGATCGTCGAGCCGCCGCCGGTCCACCACGGCCCGCAGCTCCGGCAACTGATCCTGGGCGTTGTTCTGCACGTCCACCGCGCCCGGCGTGGCCGCGACCACCGACTGGACCCGCTGGGCGAGCTGCTGGAGCGCCCCGAGATCGTCGCCGGCCAGCCGGATGGTCAGGCCGCCACCGCCGCCCTGCGCCAGCGGATTGGCGACCGTCGCCCGGACCTGCGCCTGTGGCAGCTGCCGGAACAGGGTGCGCGCCTGGGCCAGCACCTGCTGTACGGAGCGACTGCGCTCGCTCTTGTCCACCAGCTGCACGGCGATCTGGGCGTTCCGTGAGCTGGTCGAGCCGCCGCCGAAGCCGCCGCCGCTCCCGACCGTCGTGAACACGGTGCGAATCTCCGGCACCTGCCCGAGCAACTGCTCCAGCCGCCGCGTCACGGCGTCCGTGGCCTGGAGCGAGGTGCCGGGCGGAAGGGACATGCTGATGGTGAACTGGCCGTCGTCCTCCGTGGGGACGTACTCCGAGCCGATCAGGTTGTAGTGGAGCATCGCCAGGGCGCCGGCCAGCGCGCTGAAACCGATCAGCACCACGACCCATCGGAAGCGGAGCCCGACGGCCAGCAGGCCACGGTAGCCGCTGGCGAGGGCGTCGTACCCACGGTCCCAGAACGCGCCGAACCGAGCCAGCGGTCCGCTCTCGTGTACGCCGGGGGCCAGCCAGCGTGAGGCCAGGAGCGGCGTCAGCGTGAACGAGATGAACAGCGAGAACAGGGTGGCTGCCGCGATGGTGATCCCGAACTCGCGGAACAGCCGCCCGATGTTGCCGCTCATGAAGCTGACCGGCAGGTAGACGACCACGTCCACCAGCGTGATCGCAATGGCGGCCATCCCGATCTCGGTGCGGCCCCTGAACGCGGCGTCACGGGCGTTCTCGCCGTGCTCCAGGTGGCGGGTGATGTTCTCCAGCACCACAATCGAGTCGTCCACGAGGATGCCGATGGTCAGCGCCAGCGCCATCAACGAGACGATGTCCAGGCTGAACCCGAGGAAGTACATCACCAGGAAGGTCGAGATCAGCGAGGTGGGGATCGCCAGCAGCACGATCAGCGTGTTCCGCCAGGTGTGCAGGAACAGCAGCAAAACGATGCCCGTCAGAATGACGCCGATCTGGAGATCGTCGATGACGCCGGAGAGTGCGCGCCGGGTGAACACGGACGTATCGTTGGTGACGGAGAGCTGACTGCCGGCCGGCAGGCGCGACTGAAGCCGCGCGAGCGTGGCCTTGACATTGTCTGCCACCTGGACGCTGTTCGCGTCGGACTGCTTGGTGACGGAAAACCCGATGGCGTCCTTGCCGTTCAGGCGCTGCATACGGGTCTGATCGGCGGTCGAGTCGGTGACGGTCGCCACGTCATCGACCTTCACAAGGACGGGCGTGGTCTGGATGGTCAGGCTGCGGATGTCGTCCAGGCCGGTGAGCTGGCTCTGGGTCCGCACGTCGCGCGTGTTGGAGCCGCTCGTCACCACGCCGCCCGGCTGGCTGACGTTCTCGCGAGCGAGCACGGTCTGCAGCGTTTGCAGCGAGACGCCGTACGCCTGCAACCGCTGCTGGTCGACTTCGACGTGGACCTCGCGCTGCAGGCCGCCAGACATCGTCACGTCGGCGACGCCATCGGACGACTGGAGGGCCGGCAGGACCGTGTCGTTCGCCAACTGGTAGAGATCGACAAGCGATTGCGGTCCCGAGAGGGCGACGTTCACGATCGGCTGGGCCGAGGCGTCTGCCTTGACGATGGATGGATCGCCGACACCGTCAGGCAGCCGGCCACGGATCGCCGCGATCCTGCGCTCGACGTCCATCGCCGCCTGGTTGACGTCGGCGTCCTCCACGAACTGAATGTTGATGCTGCCGAAGCCCTCGGATGAGGTTGACGAGATGGTGTTGACGCCAGCCAGCCCGGCCACGGCGTTCTCGGCCGGCTTCACCACGAGGTCTTCGACGTCGCTCGGGGAGGCCCCGGCGTACGGGATCGAGACGAAGACGGCCGGGAAGCTGATGGCGGGGAAGCGGTCGACCCGCATCCGCGTGTACGAGACCGCACCCATCAGCACAATGCTCAGGATCAGCATCAGGATGGCGAGCGGCCGAATGATGGCGAGCCGGGTCAGCGCCATAGCCAGCACCTCGTGCCAGGGAGATCAGCGTCGGGAGAGGCTGGCGGCCGGCCGACCTCTCGGCGGAGGCTGGACGTCTCGTTCACGCCCTGAGAGGCGGCGCCGCCCGCCCCCAACCGGTCATCAGCGACCCGGTCGGCCGCCAGCCCTGCCACACCAATCGTACGGTGTCTCCGTACGACCTGCCGGCAATTTCTGCCTGAAACTTGCCTGACACGGCCGCTCCGTCGAATCCTGGTGCACATGATCCAGGAGACGGCCCGCCACAATGGCCATGCCGACTTCATGCGCGAGTTCACTGATGGCCAGACTGGTGAGTAGACCGGAGTCGATGGCGCACCGCCAGTAGCGCTCCTCCAATCGTCGAGGTGAGCCCCGACGATTGTTACCGCCGGCGGTGAATTGACCGGTCCGACTCGGGTGCCGATTCGTGCTGGCGCCTGGGACCTGTTCCATGACAGCGTGCTCTTCTGCGAGGAGATCACCACGCTGCACGTGTCATTTCTGACAGACGGGCCGCTTGGACGACCCGTTCCACCGATCCTGCTCGGCCAGGTGACCCGCGCCATCCGCCGGGCGCTCGGGGAGGTTGTGCCGGAGCCTCGGTAGGCGAGGGCACGATGTCCCAGTCCGCGGACGGGTCGCCCACGTCCAGTACTCGCCGGCGCGGGCCGCCTCAATGGCCGCGTTCAGTCCGAGGAGGTTTGTCTGCTCTGCGACATCCTGTCTGGTCTAACGCAAGAGCACGTGTGGATCGGGGCGCCGGTTTGTCCCGTCGCAGACAGGACAAACTGGCAGCTTCGGTTCAGTCACCGGCAGCTTCGGTTCAGTCAGCAGTCCGTGAGAACCGCCGGATGCCGTCCCAGTCGAGGTCGAGGCCCAGGCCCGGGGCCGTCGGGATCGGCAGCATGCCGTCGGCGTCGAGCCTGAACGGCGTCTGCACGATCTCCTCGATGTACGGCGAGGGCGTCAGGTACTCCACGTAGCGGGCCACCGGCAGCGAGGCGACCAGTTGCAGGTCGGCGGCCAGCCCGACCGCCGTGTTCCAGCCGTGGGGCACAAAGGTCACGTTGTGGTCGTAGGCCATCCAGGCGATACGTCGCGACTCTGACAGCCCGCCAACCTTCGTACAGTCGGGCTGGATGATGTCCACGGCCCGCCGCTCGATCCACGGCACGAACGTCTGGCGGCGGGTGAGGACCTCGCCGGTCGAGATCGGCAGCGGCGCGTGCTCGGTCAGCGTGATGAAGCCCTCGATATCGTCCGGGGGGAGCGCCTCCTCGAACCAGACCACGTCGAACTCGGCCAGCATCTTCGCCGTCTGGAGCGCCCACTTGTAGCCGTGCGGCCAGAACGCCTCGCTGCCGCCGGCGTCCACCATCAGCTCGACATCCGGTCCGACAGCGTTGCGGGCCGTCTCCATCAGCAGCCGGTCGGTCTTGCTGTCGACCCGTCCGAACGGCCGCCATCCCAGCTTGATCGCTCGGAAGCCCCGGCCGACCACCTCCTGCAAGGTGTCCCGCAGCTTCGGCGGCTCGTCGAAGAGGATCGAGCCGTACGGCTTGATGCGGTCACGGTAGCAGCCGCCCAGCAGCCGTGCGACCGGCTGGCCGCTGACCTTGCCGAGAATGTCCCAGAGCGCGATGTCGATGCCGCTGATGGCGTGCTCGACGGCGCCGCCGCGTCCCTGCCAGAACGCCATCTGGCGCAGCTTTTCGGTCACGCGCTCCGGCTCGATGGCCGAATCGCCGATGCACCACGGGCGGACCAGCTTGAGGCCGCCCTCCACCAGCGCCTGGCTGGTGTAGACGCTGCCGATGCCGTCCACGCCCTCGTCGGTCAGGATATGCACCAGCGTGTGCAGGTTCTCCTCGGGATCAACATCATGATCCCAGCCGCCCTGCGGCGTGCGCCCCATCAGCGGAATCGAGCGGATCTCGCGGATCTTCATGGCGGCAACCCTCCCACGGACAGCGCGAGGGTATCACGGCGCACGGCCGGCGGCACGCTGCCAGCGGTCAGGCGGGGCGGCCAGCGGTGGGGCGGGGCGGCCAGCGGTCAGGCGGGGCGGCCAGCGGTCAGGCGGGGCGGCGGCGCTGGCCGGCCAGGATGCGCTCCACCAGCATCGAGAGCTGGCGCGGCATCAGTGGCTTGGCGATAAAGTGGTCGACGCCGGCTTCCAGCGCCTCGTTCTCCGAGTCGAAGCCGGTCCGGGCCGTCATCACGATGATCTGGATCCCGGCAAGGTCGGGATCGGCGCGGATGGCTCGGCAGACCTCAACGCCGCTCAGCTTCGGCATCATCCAGTCGAGGATGACGATTCGGGGCCGGTGCTCTTTGATGAGCGCGAGCGCCTCCTCGCCGTCCTCTGCCTGGATCGTCTGGTGTCCATCCAGCGACCGGCAGGCCAGATAGCGGAGCATCGCGGCGTCGTCGGCTACGAGTATTCTTGCCATCACCAATGTCAACGCCCGCCAGACAGCGGTCGGGATGGGAAAGCCCCCCTCCCAGAACCGGGAGGGGGGCCAGAGTCAAGACCGGGGTCAAGCAGCGGAGCTTACAGGCCCAGCTGCTTCCGGGCGAGCCGGGCGCCGGCCGCCAGTGCCCCGATCTTCTGGTTGCACATGTAGCGCGGGCTCCACCCGAAGCCGCAGTCCGGGTTCAGCCAGAGCTTCTCCGCCTTGACGTGCTTCAGCGTCTGGTGGATGCGGCCGGCCACGTCCTCGGCGGTGTCGGTGTAGAACGATTTCACGTCCACCAGGCCCGCGCCAAGCTCGCGGCCGTCGCTCAGCCACTCGCCGACCTTCTCGATCTCGGACATCTCGCGGCTGGCGAACTCCAGCACGAACTGGTCGGTCTTCGCCTCCAGCGCGCCGGGGAAGTAGTTGGCATAGGTCCGCTGGAACCGGCCACGCCCGAAGCGATTGCCGAAGCAGATGTGGAACGCCAGCTTCGCCTTGACGCCCTCGGTCGCCTTGTTGAAGAGGCGGGCCATCTCCTCGCCGGAGACGTTGCCACGGGCCGGCTCGTCGATCTGGATGAACTCGGCGCCGGCGGCGACGAGCCCCTTCAACTCCTCGTTGATGACCTCGCAGAACCGCTCGGCGATGTCCACCGTGCCCTTGTACTGGTCACCGGGGTGGATGCGGGAGCCGAACGTCAGCGGCCCGGCGCACGTCGCCTTGAGCGGCTTGTCGGAGTGCGCCATCCCGTACTTGAACTCGTCGATGATCCCGAGGCCGCCCTCCGGGACGTCGATCTTGCCCGTCGCGACGTAGCGCGTCTGCTGGTCGTAGCCCCAGGGGCCGTCCTTGCGCTTGATCTCGATGGGCTGGATGTTCTTGATGATGGTGTAGTACGAGTCGACGTACCCATCCAGGCGGCGCACCTCGCCGTCCGTGATCACGTCGATGCCGGCCTTGGTCATGTCGCGGATGGCCGTGTCGGCGGCGTCGTCCAGCATCTCGGCAAGGTCGCCTTCACCCCAGACGCCCTTCTCGTGCTCGCGGACGCCGGCAAACCACCAGCTGGCCTTGCCGTGAGAGCCGACCACCGTGGTCGGCAAGAGTGGCAGGTTCGCGAATCGCGTCATCGGGACAGTACCCTCCAGTGATCGGTCGTCAGAGATCAGTGATCAGCCGTCAGCTATCAGGCGTCAGTTATCAGTGGTCAGCCCGTCGTCGTGCCAGCCTCAACCGCCTCGGCGGCAGCCGCCCCAGCCGCCGCCGCCCCGTTGCCCTTGACCGAGTTGAGCAGCCCGCCCACCAGCAGCAGGTTGCGCTGGCGATCGCTCGCCTCGACGCGAGTGATGATCGTCTTGCCCTTGGTGAGGTTCTGAACCGGGATCTCGCTCTCACCCGACGCGATCAGCCCCCGTGCGTCGGCGATCTCCAGCTCGTCCAGCGGATCGAGCAGGTCGTAGTCGGCCTCGTCCACCAGCGCCAGCGGCAGCACGCCGAAGTTCGTCAGATTCGCGCGGTGGATGCGGGCGAACCCCTTGGCGATCACGGCCTTCACGCCCAGGTAGCTCGGCGCGAGCGCCGCGTGCTCGCGGCTCGACCCCTGGCCGTAGTTCTGGCCGGCCACGATGAAGCCGCCGCCGAGCGACTTCGCCCGCTCCACGAATCCCGGGTCAACCAGCTTGAAGACATGCTGCGAGATGGCCGGCACGTTCGAGCGCAGCGCCAGGATGTCGGCATGGGCCGGCAGGATGCCATCCGTGCTGATGTTGTCGCCCACCCGGGTGATGACCTGGCCGGAGATCGTCGCGGCCATCGGGGCGCGCACGGGGATCGGCTTGATGTTCGGGCCGCGCCGGATCTCCTCGCGCGTGCCATCCTCGGCCGGCGGGATGATCATGCGGTCGTCGATGGTGTAGGCGCGCGGCAGACGGATCTGCGCCGGCGCGTCCGTGATCTCGCGCGGGTCCACCACCTTGCCGGCGATGGCCGCCGCCGCGCAGGTGACCGGGCTGGCCAGGTAGACGTTGATGCCCGGCGCGCCGCAACGCCCTTCGAAATTGCGGTTGAAGGCCCGCAGCGAGACGGCCCCGGTCTGCGGCACGGCCCCCAGGCCCGGGCACGGCCCGCACGACGACTCCAGGATGCGGACGCCCGCCGCGATCAGGTCGGCCAGCGCACCGTTCTGCGCGATCATGTTGTAGACCTGCCGCGAGCCAGGGCTGCAGACGGCGTTGACCCTCGGGTGCACCATCTTGCCCTTGAGGATCTTCGCCATGACCATCAGATCCTGGTACGACGAGTTCGTGCAGGAGCCGATGGCGACCTGATCGACGGGCGTCCCGAGCAGCTCGGTGACGGGCACGACGTTGTCCGGCATGTGCGGCTTCGCCACCAGCGGGACGAGCTGATCCAGGTCGATGACGATGCGATCGTCGTACTCGGCTCCCCGATCCGGCCCGACGAGGCGGAAGTCCTGCTCGCGGCCCTGCGCCGCGAGATACCGCCGCGTCTTCTCGTCGGAGGCGAAGATCGAGGTGGTGGCACCCGCTTCCGCGCCCATGTTCGAGATCGTGGCGCGGTCGGTGACTTCCAGCGAGGCCGCGCCCGGGCCGTAGTACTCGAAGACCCGCCCGACGCCGCCCTTCACCGAGAGCCGCCGCAGCATCTCCAGGATCACATCCTTGGACGCAACGAACGGACGCAGCTTGCCGCGCAGCTCGATGCCCAGCACCTTCGGCATGCGGATGTGGAACGGCAGGCCGGCCATGGCGGTGGCGACATCCTGGCCGCCCGCCCCGAACGCCAGCATCCCGACGCCGCCGCAGGTCGGCGTGTGCGAGTCCGATCCGAGCAGCGCGTCGCCGGGCCGCGAGAAGCGCTCCAGGTGAACCTGGTGGCAGATGCCGTTGCCGGGCTTCGAGTAGTGGATGCCGTGCTTGTAGGCCACGTCCTGCAGGTAGGTGTGGTCGTCGGCGTTGCGGGTGTCTACCTGCAACAACTGGTGATCGACGTAGCTCACGGAGAGCTTCGTCTTGATGCGCGGCAGCCCCATCGCCTCGAACATCAGGTACGCCAGCGTGCCGGTGGCGTCCTGGGTCAGCGTCTGGTCGATACGCAGCGAGATCTCCTCACCCGGAATCATCTCGCCGCTGACCAGGTGCTCGGCGATCAGCTTTCTCGTCAGGTTCATCGGCGTCCGTCGTTCGGTCATCGTCCGCACCTCTCCACCGTCTTCCGCGCCTTCGACCGATGCTCGGTGAGAGGCCGCGACCGTTTGACTGTCATCCTGAGCGCAGCGAGCCTGCGAGCGCAGCGAACGATCTCACCCACAATCTGACGATTGCCTGGGAGATGCTTCGCTGCGCTCAGCATGACCTGTGGCGGCGGCGTTCCGCCGCCCTTCGATATGCTCGCGTCCGTCATTATCCGTCTAGCGTGCAGCCGCCGTCTCGGCCGGCTGCTGGAACCACGCGGTTCCGTCCAGGTAGCGCGACGGCACGAAGACGCGGCCATCCATAATCCGCCGGGCCGTGCGGAACGTGCTGACGCTGACCACGTGCCAGCCCTCGGGGCGCTTCTCGGCCTTCACGCCGATGTCCAGCACCCCGGCTCCGTGCCCGATCCGGACCTCGCCGGCCGGGCCGGCGCCGGCCCGCGTGACCTCGTGCACCACGCTGCCCTCGATGGCCGCCGCGACAGCGGTGCAGATCGCTGCCGTGCCGGCCATCGTCCGATGGCACTTGCCCATCGAGAGCATCCGCGCCGTCAGGTCGATCCTCTCGGCCGGGAGATCGACGCTGCCTGTTGTCTGGTACCGTTGCGGCGGGGCGACCATCACGACCTTCGGGATCGCCTTGGCGCTGGTGTGGGCCGTGGCCGCGTCAGACGCCAGCCCGAGGCGGACGGCAGCATGGTCACGGATCTCTTCGAGGGCGGCGTGGAGCGGCCCATTGGCGTCCACGGCCTCCGGCCGCTCGGTGGCGTCCGAGCCGAGGTCGGCGGCCCGCACAAAGACCATCGGGTTGGCGGCGTCCACAATCGAGACGTCGAAGCCGCGGCCATCGGCCAGCGTGATGGACTCGCGGATCTGGCCGGTCGGCAGCAGCCCCTTGCCCATCGAGCCGCCCGGCTCCAGGAACTCCAGCGCGATCCGACCGAACGGCCCGGGCACGCCGTCGATGACGTAATCGCCCTCTGGCTCGGCTTTGCCGTCCCGGACCGGCACGTGGCAGATGTACAAGTGGCCGGTGTTGACGCTCAGCACCCGCACAATGGTGACCGGCTCGACAGCCGGGACCAGCCCCTCGTCCACGGCGAACGGCCCGACCGCCGCCGAGATGTTGCCGCAGGTGCCGAGGAACTCGACCACCGGCTGCTCGACGTCCACCTGCCCGAAGCGGAACGTGACGTCCGCGCCAGACTCTGGGCCGGCCGCCCCGACGATCGCCACCTTGCTGAGCGACGAGATCCCGCCGCCAAGCCCGTCGATCTCCCGTCCGTACGGGTCCGGGCTGCCCAGCGCGGCCAGGATGATGGCGCGCTGGGCAGCGTCGTCGTAGCCAATCAGGTCGGCCTCGCGGAACAGTACGGCTCGGCTGGTGCCGCCCCGGTAGAACGAGGCGGGGACTGTTACTTGAGGCATCGACCGTGACCTTTCACACTACAACCCGCTCAGGGCTTCCTGAACGTCCTTGTTCCACTTGTCCAACTCGGCCTTGATGTCGCCCTTGTTGAACATGATCGTCTCGAAGGCCCGCTGATACCCTTCCGACCGCTGGACCCCGGTCAGCAGCTCCGCCTCGGAGTTCACCCGCGGCACCGCCTCCTTCGAGAGCTTGGTCCAGACCGCCGCATCCGGCAGCTTCTGCAGACCAGGGTACTTCTCGGTCCAGCCGGCAACTGGGGTCACGATTCCACCTTCGAAGAGATCGTTGCCGTGGTTCGCCGCGATGAACTGCAGCAGCTTGAACGAGGTCGCGACTTGCGGCGATTTCGCGAAGACGCCGGCGGTCCAGCCCGGGCCGCTGAAGTAGAGCGGCTTCGACGGGTTGATCTGCGGTGCCAGCAGCGACTTGATATTCTGCCACGTGTCCGGATTCAGTTGCTTGAAGGTGCCGTAGGCCCACTGGCTCATCGCCGTGGTCGAGGAGGTCTCCTCCTTCGCCAGCTTCGCCGAGCCGGACTCCTTGTCCTGCGGGCGCAGCATCGACGCGCCCTTCGCGATGTAGTCCACCAGGTTCTGCATGGCCGCGACGCCCTGCTCGGAGTTGAGCAACGAGGTCTTGCCGTCGTCGGAGACGAGCTTGCCGCCGGACTGCAAGAACATCGGCTCCCAGAAGGCGTAGCTACGGTCTGGGCCGTACCCGTGCTGGATCATGAAGCCGTCTCGAGTGATCTGGCCGCCAGCGTCCTTCTTCGTCATTTTGGCGGCGAAGGGTCCGAGGTCTGCCCAGGTGATCGGCGTCTGCTGGTACTTCGCGATATCCGCCCCGACGCCGGCCTCGTCCGCATGCTGCCCGTTGACGAACAGGTTGACGGGGATGGCGCTCCACTCCAGCGGAACGTTGAACTCCTTGCCGTCGATCTTGAGGGCGTCGGTGACGCCCTTCTCCCAGAACGCGTCCCACTTCTCCTTGCCGCCCCAGGCCCCGACATCGACCGGCGCATAGACGCCGGCCTTCCCGAATTTGAGCCGGAACGCCTCGGTCGCCTCGAAGATGTCGGGCCCGGTGCCAGACGCCAGTTGCGGCAGCATCTTGGTCTTGTAGTCGTCGTCGCGCTGGACCTGGTAGTCGACTTCGACGTTCAGCTTCTCGCGGACGGCCGGGAAGATGATCTCACGGTACGCCTTGTCGGTCGGGTCGTACTGGTGCCGCCAGAAGGTCAGCTTGACCGGTGCGTCGCCAGCGGCCGGCTTCGGAGCGGTCGCGGCGGCCGCGGTCGGCGCTGCCGCTGCCGCGGCCGGCGGTGCGGACGTGGCAGCGGCCGGCGCTGCTGGAGCGGCAGCCTGCCCGGCCGGCTTGGCCGGGGCGCTGGTCGCCGCTGGCGCGGATGACGGAGTGGCAGACTGCCCGCACGCCATCAGCAGCAGCCCGGTCAGCCCGAACGCCCCACGGCTCAGAACGGCCCGGCGTGAGAGGCGGCTGCGCTCCCTGGTCGAATCTCCTGTGTCCATTCCCTCTCCCTGGTGATCGTGCTGCGACGACGATGCCGCGGATCTGCGTTGACCACTCCACACTGGCCAGTGGCGGGACCGCCCCCTCGCGGCCCGCCGTGAGGACACCGGACGGATCAGCCCTTGATCCCTGACATGGACGCTCCTTTGATGAGCTCGCGCTGGAGAACCAGGAACAGCACCAGCACCGGGATCGTCGCGATGACCGAGACGGCGAGCAGTTGGCCGTACTCGGGGACGCGCTGCTCGCCCATGTAGAAGACCATGCCGAGCGGCAGCGTCCGCATCTCGTCCTGATTCACGACGACCAGCGGCCAGAGGAACGAGTTCCACGAGCCGGTGAAGCTGAAGATGCCCAGCGCCGAGAGGGCCGGCCGACACATCGGCAGCATGATGTTCCAGAAGATGCGCGGCTCGCTGGCCCCGTCGATGCGGGCCGCGTCCATGTACTCGCTGGGCAGCGACAGGAAGAACTGGCGCATCAGGAACGTGCCGAACGTCGTCGCGAGGCCGGGCACGATCAGGCCGGCATAGGTGTTGACCCAGCCCAGCTCTTTGATGATCAAGAACGTCGGGACGAGGGTCACCTGAATCGGCAGCATGATCGTGCTCAGAATGAAGAGGAACACGAGGTTGCGGCCGGGGTAGTCGAACTTGGCGAGGCTGTACCCCGCCAGCGAGCAGAACAGCATCGGCGAGGCCGTCTGCACGATCGACACGATCATCGAGTTGAAGAAGTAGCGCCCGATGTTCTTCTGGAACGGCAGCACGTAGTTCTGCCATTGGGGCGTCGAGGGCAGCCATCGCATCGGGACGGTGAAGATCTCGTTCTCGGGCTTCAGCGATCCGAGCACGGCGAACGCCATCGGCAGCAGCATGAAGACCGAGAAGGCGATCAGGATGCCGTAGAGTGCGGCGTAGCCCAGGATCCGGCGGGCCGGCGCCCGACGCCTCGCGGCCGGGACGGTTGGGGCCGATGGCGCGAGCGGCGCGGCGGTCATAGCTCCTCGAACCTGAACAGGCGGAGCTGGATCAGCGACAGGATCACCAGCGCCAGGAACAGCACCATCGAGATCGCCGAGGCGCGGCCCATCTCCAGCAGGTTGAAGGCGCGCAGGTAGATCTCAATCGGGATGACGCGCGTCGCGTCGGCCGGTCCGCCGCGCGTGAGCACGTAGAACGAGTCGAACGCCTGAAACGCGTTGATCAGCGCGATGATCACCACGAACATCATCTGCGGCCTGAGCAGCGGCAGCAGAATGTGACGGACGCGCGCCCAGCTGCCGGCGCCGTCGATGGCGGCCGCCTCGAGGTACTCGCTCGGAATGCCGAGCAGCCCGGCCAGCAGGATGATCATGTAGTACCCCGTCGTCTTCCAGATGTCGACGAGGATCACGCTGGGCAGCGCCAGCACTGGACTGGTGAGCCAGGGCACCCCACCCGGAACCCACGGCGAGAGCAGCTGATCCAGCAGACCGCGCGGATAGAACAGGGTCAGCCAGATCAGCGCGGCGACCACCGTGGTCATGATGACGGGGAAGTAGAACGTCAGCTCGAACAGGTGGCGGAAGCGCGGCAGCGAGAACAGCACCAGCGCCAGGATCAGGGCGATCAGGACCAGCGGGACCGTCTGGGCGATCACGAAGATGACCGTGACGCGCAAGGAGTTCAGCACGCGGTCGTTTGTGAAGATAAAGATGTAGTTGTCGAAGCCGATCCAGCGCGGCGGCGTCAGCAGATCGTAGCGCTGAAACGAGATCTCAGCAGCGCGGATCATTGGATACAGACGAAACGCCAGGAAGAGCAGCAGGACCGGCAGGACGAACGCCACGCCCCACGCCTTCTGGACTGTCCGGTACGTGAAGCGCGAGCGCCGAATGGCGGCCGGCGCAAGGGAGACCGGCTGCAGCGGCGATTGATCGACCGTGATCCACCCCCGATACGCGGACAAAGCGCCGTCACGCGTTGACTGTTGGCAGGATACCCCGGGGGTTGGCGCCGTTCAAATGTGCGGTCGTGTCATCCAGGGCAATCGCATGTTGCGTGTGTCGTGCCGCCGCGTCGGGGCTTGAAAGCCCCGCCTACGATCCTGCAGTCGCTTCGCGACGCCCCGGTCTCACCGGACGACGCTGTTCCCGGCGTCCGTCGCGCTTCGGGAACACCAGCGAACATGCAATCGCCCTGTTGCGTTATCTGGTTCGATTGCAGCGCTCGCCAATTGAACTGCTGTGGGAAAGCAAGACGCCCAGACCGGCACCGTCTGGGCGTTGCTGATCGTGATGCGTCTCGTTGGCGAGACTGCTGCCTACGCGCGCTCCTCCAGCGGCAGGAACTTCTGCTGGCGCGGGCCGACGTAGCTCAGGCGCGGGCGGATGATCCGGTTCTTCTCGAACTGCTCCATCGCGTTGGCGCACCAGCCGACGATGCGGGCCGAGGCCACGAAGTTCGTGAACAGGTGCAGGGGGAAGTCCAGGTAGTACAGCGCAGCCGCCGCGTACAGGTCCACGTTGGCGACCAGCCGCTTCATCGAGCGGATGTAGTCCTCGGTGGCCAGGGCGATCTCGACCCAGGTCGCATCGGACGAGCGCTCGGCCAGCGTGCGGCACATGTTGCGGAGGTGGGGCGTGCGCGCGTCGCCGGTCTTGTAGACGCGGTGGCCGAAGCCAGGGATCAGCCGCCGCTCGGAGAACGCCTTGTCCACCCAGGGCTTGACGTTCTCGACCTCGCCGATCTCCTTGAGCAGCGCGATGGAGTCATCGGCCGCGCCGCCGTGGGCCGGCCCCTTCAGCGCGCCGATGCCCGCCACGATGGCCGAGTGGAGGTCTGAGTTCGTGCCGACCACGACGCGCGTCGCGAAGGTCGAGGCGTTCAGCTCGTGCTCGGCGTACAGGTTCATGGCCGTGTTGAACGTCTGGATCGACTCAGGGGTCGCCCGCTCGCCATTCAGCATGTAGAGGTAGTTGTCGGCGTGCCCGAGCGAGAGGTCCGGGGCCACCACCGGCTTGCCCTGGGCGATCCGGTTCTGCGCCGCGACGATGGTCGCGAACTGGGCCGTCATCCGCACCGATTTGGCGCGGTTCGCCTCGGCGCTGTTGTCCTCGGCCTGCGGATCGTAGCAGCCGAGCGTCGAGACGATGGTGCGGAAGGCAGCCATCGGATGAATGCCCTTCGGGAGGGCCTCGATGGTCGCGATCACCCGGGGATCGACCACGCGGGCGGCCTTCAGCTCGTCCTCGAAGGCGCCGAGCTGGGCCTTGTTTGGGAGCGTGCCGAAGAGGATCAGGTGGGCGATCTCTTCAAAGCTGGTGGTCTCGGCGATGTCGTGGATGTTGTAGCCACGGTACTCGAGCACGCTGGGATCGGCGAGTCCGTCCAGGAAGGTGATCGACGATTCGCCGGCCAGGACGCCCTCAAGCCCGGCGATGACCTTCTCGGAGCCCACGCTCATGCTGTCCTCCCACACGCGGGATGCGCGCCGGCCAGAGCGGCGTCGCCTGCATCAGGGCGCAAAGTCCCTCGGAGAGAGAAGTATACGTCGCTGTCCGAAGCGGAACAGCCTTGTCATCGCCGGGTTGACGGCCCGGGCGACCTCTGGGGCGGTACGTTGTCACTACCGACACACGGTGCGCCGTTGTCATCGTTGATGCACGGTTGCACGCGTACGTGGCGGCCCGCGTGATTTCGCAGCGACCACGCTGTTCCAAACAGTTGGGGAGGTTCACCATGCTTGTCGATGAGATCATCCGCGCCCTGCGCGATCCTGAGTACCGCGCGCAGCTGATGTCCGAAGTCTACGGCGCGCTGCCAGACGGCTCGCTCGCCCGGACGGACCCGTCCGAGGGCGACCAGGAGTCTGCCACCGACGCCTGAACCTTGAGATCATCGCGCGGGCGTTGTCCGCGCGAGGTTTCGGGCTGGCGCCGGCGTCCAGATACTCCCGCGCCGGCCTGTTCAGACCAGTACAATCGCCACGACCGGGGTTGACCGGGGTCGAGGAGGCTGCCGTGGCGATGGCCGATGTCCTGAGCAAGCTCCGCACGACTGACATTCAGCTGGTGCGGTTTCTGTACTGCGACAACGCCGGTGTCATCCGCGGCAAGGCGTCGCACAGCGACGGGCTTGAGAGCCGCATGGAGGGCGGCATCGGGCTGACGGTGGCGATGCAGGCGATGAACCTGCTCGATCAGCTCCAGGCGGTCGAGGGGATGGGCCCGGTCGGCGAGATCCGCCTGATCCCCGATGCTGACACGTTCGTGGTGCTGCCGTATGCCGCCCGCTCGGGGCTGATGCTGGCGGACATGCAGACGCGCGACGGCAAGCCGTGGGGGGCGTGCCCGCGCAGCTTCCTGAAGCGGATGATCCGCCGCGCGACCAACGAGGGGCTGCAGGTCAAGGCGGCTTTCGAGCCGGAATGGTCGCTGGCGGTGCGCGTCGACGACCGCTACGTGCCGTTTGACGAGTCGCTGTGCTTCAGCACGGTCGGGTTTCAGACGGCGGCGACGGTGATCGACGAGATCGTGGAGGCGCTGACGAAGCAGGGGCTGCGCGTCGAGCAGTATCACCCGGAGCTGGGCAGCGGCCAGCAGGAGCTGTCCATCGGCTACGCCCCGGCCCTGCGGGCGGCCGACAACCAGATCCTGTACCGCGAGACGATCCGTGCCGTGGCCTTCAAGCACGGCTACTTCGCCTCGTTCGCGCCGAAGCCCTGGCCGGACCAGGCGGGCAACGGCTGCCACATCCACCTCTCGGTCTGGGATCCGACCGGCGAGGAGAACCTGTTCTTCGACCGGGCTGCGCCGTATCAGCTCGGCCCGCTCGGGCGGCACTTCGCGGCCGGCCTGCTGGAGCATCTGCCGGGCCTCGTGGCGCTGACCTGCCCGAGCTACAACAGCTACCACCGGTTGCAGCCGCGCTCGTGGAGCTCGGCGTTCACCTGCTGGGGGCCGGACAACCGCGAGGCGGCCGTCCGCGTGGCGAGCACCTACGCCGGCCAGGAGATGCGCTCGATCAACCTGGAGCTGAAGTCGGCGGACAACAGCGCGAATCCATACATCGCCCTTGGCGGGGTGATCGCGGCGGGCCTGGACGGCATCACGCGGCGGCTTGAGCTGCGCGAGGAGCAACTCGTACTGGTGGACCCGGACACCATCCCCGACGAGGAGCGCGCCGAGCGTGGCATCAACCGGCTGCCGGACTCGCTGTCGGCGGCAGTGGACGCGCTGGAAGCCGACGAGGTGCTGATGGACGCGCTCGGGCCACTGCTGGCGACCTCCTACGTGGCCGTGCGCCGCTCGGAGTGGGGCGCGTTCTCCAGCCAGGGCTCGGCCTTCGAACACAAGCACCACTTTTGGAAATACTGAGTCCTACTCTGGAGCAACGGTGCTTCATCTGGTCAGAGGGTGTGACAGCAGGCCTATCCGTGCTTGCCTCACACGGCCGGCGTCAGGATGCCGAATGCCAGGCGGCGTAGCTCGCTGAGGTTGCCAGAGAACGGCGTACCCCAGTCGTGCAGCGTCATGCCCTCAAGCAGAAGCTGGCCGGCCGATTCAGCGATCTCGGGGCCGTCGACCACGTCACCGAGCGCCACGAACAGGCGTGTGAATGTGGTGTCTGCATCGACTGGGGCAAGCCGGCCAGCCGCGATGGCGTCGGCCGCCCAGAGTGCGAGCAGTGCGATGGCCCGATCCGTGGCAACAGCGGGCAGCGCCGGGTACTCGCTGATGATCGATTCGGCAGCCTGTGTCAGTGCGGACACGACTGGCAGATTGTCCGTCTGCATCATCGTTCTGGCTCCTCGGCACGGTACTTCAGATGGGGGCCGTGCAGCGGCGCCCCGTCTGCTCCGACGACTTCATGCCACACCTCACGGGTGACCCCGGCTGCATCGCGAAGCCGGCGAACCCGCGACTGGCTGCCATCTGGGCGGTAGTGCTTCTTGATGTGGATCTCCTCAACCCAGCCATTCGCGAGTGGGCGCACGATGTCCGGCCGACTCATGCGCTACACACTCCTCGAAAATCGCACATTTGGAACGGCGCGTTCGAATCAATCTCGCCCTTTGCGCCTGTTCGGCTGACTGGACCCCGTCCATAGGTGACATGAGGATCATACCCATTCCGCCGCGACCTCTCAGCAGGAGCATCTCATGAGCCGTCGTCACCAGATATGCTGCCGCCGCGCACTGCCCCATCCGCGCGGATCGACGAGGGGACACCTGTCCGTCATGACGCGGGACGGCTGCCCCGGCTCGCTGGCCACGTGCGTCACGTATCCATAGAGAGAGCCTCGTGGACTCCACTCCTGGACGTGGCGAATCATGTCGAAACGCACGCGCAAGGCGCACCAACGCTCCGTTGCCCGCCCGCTGCTGCTCGCCGGTGGCCTGCTCGTCCTCACCGTCATCGTCGCAGCGCTTGTCTGGACGGAGCCGGGCTGGCTGCAGTCAGGTACGGCGCGCGTCGCGACTGACGCCAGCGCCCCCGGGCGTCTCGTCGCCAGCGAGGCCACCGTCGATCTCGGGCGCGTCCCGTTCGACAAGATGGTTGAGGGCAAGTTCTCGCTGGCGAACACCGGGGGCCAGCCCGTCCGCCTGACCGGCAACCCGAAGGTGCAGATGCTGGAGGGCTGTTGACCGGCCACCCCTGCCGTCAGTTCGACGGTCGTCAAGCCCGGCGAGACCATCACCGTGCGCTACCCCTACATCATGCACACCGGCATGGGCGGCCCGCACCGCTTCGAGATCCGACTCGCCACCGACAGCCCGGAGACGCCCCTTGTGACCCTGACGCTGAAGGCGGTGTCCGGCTGATGCATGCCAGACCGATCGCGCGACGCGCCGTCCTCGGCGGGCTGCTCGGGCTGGGCGGCGTGGCTGCCTGGGCCGCCGTCGGCCGGGCGAGCGAGCGCTGGTTCGGCGCGAGCGGCGGCCCCGGTCCGACAGGCCGCTGGCCGGCCTGGGTCTCCCGCTCGCCAAAATCCCGCAACGCCTACTCGGTGGCGTTCGCGAACCTCGAGCTGATGGCGACGCTCCCCTGCTACTGCGGCTGCGGCGTGATGCCGAAGCCGCACATCAACCTTGCCGACTGCTTCGTGCAGGCCAATGGGGAGGTCGAGGAGCACGCCTCGGGCTGCGAGACGTGCCAGGATGAAGCGCTCGACGCCGTTGCCTGGGCGAACGCAGGCAACAGTTGGGCGGAGATCCACACCCGCATCGTGGCCGAGTACTCGGAGCGCGGGCCGGCCTACCCCGGCCACCGCGGCTGAGGCCGACGATGTGACCCCCGCTCCAGGCGCGCTGGAGCGGGGGCCAGGGGTGCGCGCCTCCTGGAATGCCGATGTCCGTCAGTCGAAGAGGAAGACGCCCTTACCCGTCGTCTGGGTGTCGAACAGCTTGTAGGCGGCCTCCGCCTCCTCAAGCTTGAAGCGGTGGGTCAGCAGCTTGCCGAGCGGCACCTTGCGGTCCACCACGAACCGCGCGCACTCGGCCTGCCCGACCGGGTTGAACGTCCACGAGCCGTACAGCGTGATCTGGCGGTGGATGATGTCCGGGGTCGGGTTGAGATGGACCTCGCCGCCCTCGCCCACGAAGCAGGCGCGGCCCCAGTTCTGGGTGCTGCGGACCGTGTTCGCACGGGCCGTGGCGTTGCCGGTGCAGTCCAGCGCCGCCTCAGCGCCCCAGCCGTTCGTCAGGTCGTAGATCGTCTTGACCGGATCGACCTCGCTGGCGTCCACCACCTCATCCGCGCCAAAGTCCCGCGCCAGTTGCAGCCGCTCGCTGCCCACGTCCACGGCGATGACCCGCGCACCCATCGCCTTCGCCAGCATCGTGGCGCTCAGGCCGACCGGTCCCTGGCCGTAGATCGCCAGCGTGTCCCGGCCGGAGACGGCCAGCCGCTTCACCGCCATATACGCCGTGCCCGTGCCGCACGAGACCGACGCCCCCTCCTCGAAGGTCAGCTCGTCCGGCAACGGCACCAGCATGTACGGCTGGACCTTCATGTACGGCGCGTGGCCGCCGTCGTACATGCCGCCGTACACCTTCGCCTCGAACGGGCACATCTGGTAGTACCCGATCTGGCACATCTTGCACTTCTCGCAGCCGCTGTAGTGATAGATCATCACCCGCTGGCCAATCGGCGCCGCGTTCTCGGACACCTGTGAGCCGCGCGCCACCACCACGCCGCACGGCTCGTGGCCGGCCACGTTCGGGGGGCGCTGCGCGCGGACCGCCTTCGGTGCGCGGTAGCCGGACAGGTCGCTGCCGCACATGCCTGAGGCTTTCATCTGCACCAGGACTTCGCGTGGCCCCGGTTCAGGATCGGCGAAGTCGCGCAGCTCGACGGTGCGCTCACCAGGGAAGTACACACCCTTCATCGGTTCTCAGCCCTCCCAATCGCTTCGACGAGATTGCGTGGCGTTGGTGCACCCCGCTGGCTCAGCGGCCGGCGGGATGCGTCCTCAGGCATGGTAGTCCGTGGCGATGCTCCGGTGCCGCGTGCTGAGGTGCGATCCGGTGTCGTGACGTCAGGGCGATTGCATGTTCATTGGTGTCCCCGAAGCATCATGGAACGGGCGGTCGGGGACTGAAGTCCCCGCCTACAGTCACACCGTCGCTGCGCGACGGCCGCCGGAAACGGCAGGCACTGGTGCGACTGGAGCGTCGCGCAGCGACTGCAGGATCGTAGGCGGGGCTTTCAAGCCCCGACGCGGCGGCACGACGACATCAACATGCAATCGCCCTGGTCGTGGCGTGCGGTGCAATGCGAGGACGTGCGATGCCGGTGCACACTTGATGGCGCTGTCCCGGGGTATCCTGTGCCAACCGCCGCGAGCCGGCGTCTGTTGCCACCGTTGCCAATGAACCGGCGCACTCTGACTGGTGCGCCCGGCAGGAGGGGAGACTTCGACCATGGCATTCTTCGAGCTTCGTCAGTACCGAATGCGCCCCGGCCAGCGGGACGCCTGGGTCAAGCTGATGGAAGAAGAGATCGTGCCGTTCCAGACCTCGAAGGGGATGGTCATCGCCGGGATGTGGACCGGCGAGGAGGACAAGGATCTGTACGTCTGGATTCGCCGCTTCGAGAGCGAGGAGGAGCGCGAGCGGCTGTACGAGGCGGTGTACCAGAGCGACACCTGGAAGAACGTCATCGGGCCGCGCGTCGGCGAGCTGATCGACCGCGAGCAGATCAAGGTGACGCGCCTGGAGGCGACGCCCAAGTCGGTGATCCGGTAGCGGTGCGCGCAGCCTGCTCCCCGCACGATGTGGGAGTGGGCTGCCCCCCCTGGCGCGCCCGGCGGCCAGCCTTCTGAATCCGGGTGGCCGCTACCAGCCTCAATCAGTTGCAGTATCCACCTCCGGTAGCATCGGCACTGCGAGTCCTGGCCGGCGCATCCGTGTCGGCCGTCTGCCCAGTCCGGCAGCACGCTGCGTTCGGGCCTGTGCTCTCGGGTCAGGCAGGCCCTGGTGGGATCGCGACGGCCAGACCCCCCTGGGATTTGGTCACAGCGCGCCCGGGATCGTAGACTTCGCCTCCAGTCACCGCACTGAACAAAGGATCGCCATGAAGCGCGCGCTGATCACCGGCATCACCGGGCAGGACGGCCGGCACCTCTCCGAGCTGCTGTTGCAGAAGGGGTATGAGGTCTACGGCCTCATGCGCGGACAGCACAACCCGAAGCGGGCGATCGTCGAGGACGAAGTGCCCGACGTCCGCCTGCTCGAAGGCGACCTGACCGACCAGGTGTCGCTGATCAGTGCGATCCAGAAGTGCCAGCCCGACGAGGTCTTCAATCTCGGCGCCATGAGCTTCGTCAGCCTCTCATGGAACCAGCCGGAGCTGACGGGCAACGTCACCGGCCTCGGCGCGCTGCGGGTGCTCGAAGCGATCCGTAACGTGCAGGGCGCGAACGCCAGCGCGGCGGCCAGCTCGGGCATTCGCTTCTACCAGGCGTCCAGCAGCGAGATGTTCGGCGCGGCCCCGGCCCCTCAGAACGAGGCCACGCTCTTTCATCCGCGCAGTCCCTACGGCGTGGCGAAGGTGTTCGCCCACCACATCACCGTCAACTACCGTGAGAGCTACGGGATGTTCGCGTGCAGCGGCATCCTGTTCAACCATGAGGGGCCGCGGCGCGGCCCGGAGTTCGTCACCCGGAAGATCTCGAAGGCCGCGGCTCGCATCAAGCTCGGAGTGCAGGACCGGCTGACCCTGGGCAACCTTGAGTCGAAGCGGGACTGGGGCTACGCCGGCGACTACGTCGAGGCGATGTGGCTGATGCTCCAGCAGGCGCGGCCCGACGACTACGTCATCGGGACCGGCCAGTGTCACAGCGTCCGTGACTTCGCGGAGGCGGCGTTCCGCTGCGTCGGGCTGAATTGGGAGGAGTACATCGACTACGACTCCTCGCTGCTGCGGCCGGCCGAGGTGGACGTGCTCCAGGCAGACGCCTCGAAGGCTCGAAAAGCGCTCGGCTGGTCCCCGAAGGTGGACTTCGACGGGCTGGTCTCGTTGATGGTCGAGAAGGATCTCGAGCGGGAGGGGCCGGCCGCGCGGTAGCGGCCCGGCGCTCGCTCACGGTCCGGCCATCGCTGGCGGCGCAGCCGTCGGTCCGCCTTGAGACGGCCGCTGGGCCTGAGTCGGGCCGGGGCGTCGGCCGCCACGCAGAGCGAGCCCGATATCGCCGCCAGCGCATCGCCCACGCTGCCGAGAATCGCACCGCCGGACGGGAATACGCCGCCCCGTTCCGTGGTTTGAGTTCATGAGTGAACGATGAAACGCCAGATCGCCGTGCCGACCGCCCCGAAGTCCACCGTCTCCGAACGGACGACGCTGCGCCGCCCCGAACAGGGCGTCGTAGCGTGGGTCCGACTGATGCGGGTGTACCAGAAGATCCAGCACGCGACCACCGAGGAGATGCGCCGCGAGGGCATCAGCGTCGGGCAGTTCGACGTGCTGGTGCAGGTCGGCGCGGCCGAAGGCGCGACCCAGCAAGCGGTGGCCGACGCGCTGCTCGTGACCAAGAGCAACGTCTGCCAGCTGCTGGACCGGATGGAGCGGGCCGGGCTGGTCGAGCGACGCCCGCACGGCCGGACCAACCTGCTCTACCTCACCACGGAGGGAAAACAGCTGCACGACCGCCTCGTACCGGCCCACGAGCGCCGCATCGCCGAGCAGTTGGCGGCGCTCAGCCCCGACGAGCAGGCCACACTCAGTGGCCTGCTGCGAAAGCTCGACCACAGCCTGACCTCCTGAGATCAGGCGTGCGCCCAGATCCACCTGCTGCTGCTGTCCATATGTTCATTACTGGACAGTTGATCGTTGTATCATCGTCGTATGGCGCGGGGGTGACGTCTCCCCTGCCGCACCAAAGGAGCCTTTCATGTCCGCTGACACCCAGACCGCCGTCTCCACCTGGAACATCGATCCGGCCCACTCGGTCGTGGAGCTGGCCGTCAAGCACATGATGTTCTCGACTGTGAAGGGTCGCTTCTCCAACGTCGTCGGCACGATCACCCTTGACGAGCGCAACCTGGCCAACTCGGCGGTCTCGACCACCATCGACGCCGCCAGCATCGCCACCGGCGAGACGAACCGCGACGGCCATCTCCGGTCGGCCGATTTCCTCGACGTGGACAGCTTCCCGCAGATCACCTTCGAGTCGACGGGCGTGGTCCCGCGCTCGGGCACGTCGTTCGCCGTGGTCGGCAACCTGACGCTGCGCGGGATCACCCAGGAGGTCTCGCTCGAGGCCGAGCTGACCGGCAAGGGCACGGATCCGTGGGGTGGGCAGCGGGCTGGCTTCACCGCCGCCACCACCATCAACCGCAAGGACTTCGGCCTGACCTGGAACCAGGCGCTGGAGGCCGGCGGCGTCCTGGTGAGCGAGCAGGTGAAGATCGCGCTGGAGATCCAGGCGACGCAGCAGGCGTAAGGCGCGGCAGGCGCAAGGCGCGGCGGGCGTAAGGCGCGGCAGGTGCAGGGCCACGCGTCCCGCACATCGACCATCGGTCTGGTAGTCGAAGCGGCAGGGTGGAGCATTCCGCCCTGCCGCTTTCCGCACTTCCGCTCCGCGCTCTGCCGCTGCCCTATACTCACCGCCGGCAGGACAGCCCTTGCGGACATCGACCGGTCCGGCCCGCGCAACGGCGTGCAACACGGGGGCGCTGCGCGGAGGGTTCCTATGGCGACGCCGATTCCTGTCACGTTCCTGGGCACCGGCGGCTTCCACGCGACGGCCGGCTACTGGAACAGCTTCCTGATCGGCGGCCGGATCCTGGTCGAGACGGCGCCGGCCGTGCTCCGCAACCTGCGCGTCGCCGGCATCAAACCGAACGACATCGAGGTCGTCTTCATCAGCCACTTCCACGCCGACCACACCTTCGGCTGGCCGTTCGTGATGTACTCGTCGCTGGTCCGCGAGCGCCGCACGGCCGATCTGTGGGTCGTCGGACCGCCAGGGATTCAGGCGTTCCTCGAGAACATGGTGGCGGCCGGCGCGCTCGACCACGTGGTAGACAACGCCCGGGCGCGCGTCGGCGGCGGCTACCAGATCCGCTACGTCGAGGTGGACGAGGGACCGCAGACGGCCGGCAGCGTCAACTTCCGGGCCGTTCGCGTCGATCACGACCCGGCCCTGGAGTGCTTCGGCTACCTGATCGAGGTTGACGGGCGGACGGTCGGCTACTCCGGCGACACGACCCTCTGCCCGGGGCTGCGGGCCATCGCGGCCGGGGCTGACGCGCTGGTGATGGAGTGCAACTCCCACCACGACCTGAACCCCGTCCACCTGACCTTTGACGATGTCCGGATCATCCGCCGGGAGTTCCCGGACCTGCCGATCGTCATCACCCACCACTCGGAGGACGTGGACGACGGCGGCCTGCCGAACGTCCGCGTGCCAGCCGACTTCGAGACCATCACCATCTAGAATCCCTTTCGGAGCGTGCCAACGATGACCGAGCCGACGACCTTCAGCGGACAGATCGGGCGAAGCTATCGCGATTCGACGCCCTGGTGGCCGGAGCCGACGCGCGCACCGGCCGGCTCACCAAATATCGTGTTCATCGTGCTGGACGACGTCGGGTTCGCCCACCTCGGCTGCTACGGCTCGGACATCAGCACGCCGCACATGGACCGACTGGCGGCCGGCGGCCTTCGCTACACGAACTTCCACACGACGGCGATGTGCTCGCCAACGCGGGCCTCGCTGCTGAGCGGTCGCCAGCATCACGCGGCGGGCGTCGGCGCGGTGGCCGAGTTCGCCGTCGGGTTCCCCGGCTACCAGGGCGCTCTGACGAAGCGCGCCGCCACCCTGGCCGAGATGATCGGGCCGAAGGGGTACAGCACGCTGGCGGTCGGGAAGTGGCACCTGATGCCGCTGCGTCACGCCTCGGCGGCCGGCCCGTTCGACTACTGGCCGACGCAGCGCGGCTTCGATCACTGGTACGGGTTCGCGGGTGGGTACACCGACTCCTGGCACCCGGAGCTGTACGACGGCACCACGGCGGTCGATCTGCCGGGCACGCCGGGCTACCACCTGTCAGAGGATCTGGTTGACCGGGCCATCGTGCAGGTGCGCGACCAGCAGTCGGCCGGGCAGGACCGGCCGTTCTTCCTCTACGTCGCGTTCGGGGCGGCGCACTGGCCCCATCATGTGCCACTGTCGTACGTCGAGAAGTATCGCGGCAGGTACGACCAGGGCTGGGACGTGGCGCGCGAGGCGTGGCTGGCTCGCCAGAAGGAGATGGGCATCGTCCCGCCGGCGACCGTGCTCGCGCCGAGCGATCCGGAGGTGCCGGCCTGGGACACCCTCGACGCCGACGAGCAGCGGCTGGCGGCGCGGCACATGGAGGTCTACGCCGGCTTCCTGGAGCACACCGACGCGCAGATCGGGCGGCTGATCGACTACCTGGAGGCGATCGGCCAGCTCGACAACACGCTGGTGATGCTGATCTCCGACAACGGCGCAAGCCCCGAAGGCGGGCGGCTCGGCTGCGTCAACGTCGATCTCCAGTACCAGGCCGGCGTGCAGGAATCGACCGAGATCGGGCTGGCGGCGCTCGACCACCTCGGCGACGAGACCACCAACCCGCACTATCCGACTGGCTGGGCGCAGGCCGGCTGCACGCCGCTCAAGTGGTACAAGATGGACACCCACGGCGGCGGCGTCCGCGATCCGCTGATCGTCCACTGGCCGGCCCGAATCAAGGATGGCGGCTCGCTGCGCCACCAGTACCATCACGTCGTGGATATCGTGCCGACGATCCTGGAACTGCTCGGCGTGGAGGCCCCGGCCGAGGTCAACGGCATCCCGCAGCTGCCGATCCACGGGACCAGCCTTGCCTACAGCCTGGATCATCCCGACGAGCCGACCCACAAGCAGACCCAGTACTACGAGATGCTGGGCGACCGAGGCATCTGGCACCAGGGCTGGAAGGCGGTCACGCACCACGCGGCCGGCACGGACTTCGAGGCCGACCGCTGGGAGCTGTACCACCTGGACTCCGACTACTCGGAGATCGACGATCTCGCCGCCGAGCAGCCCGAGCGGCTGCGCCAGCTCGTGGAGCGGTGGTGGGCCGAGGCCGGCCTGCACAACGTCCTGCCCCTGGACGACCGGCGCGGCGACCGCACCGCGACCGGCGGCCACCCGAACCCGCGCCGGACGTTCGTCTACCGTCCCGGTATGGCCCGCGTCGAGCGCTGGAACGCACCGAACGTGACCAATCGCTCGTTCAGCATCGCCGCGGATGTGGAGATTCCGAACGACGGCGCTGAGGGCGTGTTGCTGGCGGTTGGCAACCGCTTCGGCGGGTACACCTTGTTCGTCAAGGCTGGCCGCCTGACGTTCGAGTACAACGCTGGCGAGGCTCGGTACGCGGTGACGTCGGGGGCGAAGCTCGCGGCGGGACGGCACGCGCTCAGCATGGCGTTCGTCAAGACGGGGCGTCTCCAGGGGCGCGCCACGCTCTCGATTGATGGGGTGGAGGCCGGCAGCGTCGAGTGCCCGCGTACCTGGGCGATCAACCCGGCCCGCTCCAGCCTCTACTGCGGCCGGGACATCGGCGCGCCGGTCAGCGACGCCTACCGGTCGCCGTTCACGTTCACCGGCACGATCCACACGGTGACCGTGACCCTCGAAGATGACCAGGCGCGCGACGCTGCGGCCGAGCGCCGGGCAGCCATCGCCGAAGACTAGGGTCGTGGATCATGGATCGTGGGTCACGACCCACGATCCACGACCCAGGTCCATCCGTGACGCTGTGGCCGTCCCTGTCGTACACTCGTCACACGCGTTTTGTGACAAGCAGGCCATGGTACGTCTCGCTCACGCCGATGCCCTGTACGAGCGCATAGCGGCCGAGATCTTGCGCCGCGTTGCGAGCGGTAAGCTGCGTCCTGGCGACCGCCTCCCGCCGATCAGGCAGGCGGCCGGAGAGTGGGGCGTCAACCTGAACACCGTCGCCCGGGCCTACGCCGCTCTTGCCGAACGCGGCATCCTGGAGACGCGCGCCGGTGGCGGCACTGTCGTGGCGCGCACGTCGGCGACCTCGGCCGCCGATGGGCTGGACCCCGTCAGTCAGGCTCGTGCCGAGCGGCTGCAGGCCCGACTCGGCAGCGCGGTGCTCGAAGCGCTGGCGGCCGGCTACGCCGAGGCCGAGATCGAGGCGGCCGTGAGCGCTCAGTTGGCGCGCTGGCGGGCGACGCGGGTCGAGGAATCGCAGGGCGGCGTGCACGAGGAATCACAGGCTGCCGACGCCGAGGACGCCCTGCGGCTCGTGGGGAGCCACGACCTGGCGCTTGAGGTGCTGGCGGGGCGGCTCCGCGCGCTGCCAGACTCCGTGATGCTCGAGGTTGTGCCGACCGACAGCCTGGACGGCCTGTTCGCCCTGGCGCGTGGCACGACGGACCTGGCCGGTTGCCACCTGCTCGATCCCGAGACCGGCGACCACAACGTCTCGTTTGTGCGGCGGCTGCTGCCCGGCGAGACGGTCCTGTTGGTCACGCTGGCCCATCGACAGCAGGGGCTGATCGTGCGGCCGGGCAACCCCCGGGGGATTCACGGCATCGCGGATCTGGCCCGTCCGGGCATCACCATCGTCAATCGGCACCGGGGCAGTGGCACCCGTGTCCTCTTGGATGACGCGCTCGGCCGGGCGCACATCGACCCGCTGACGCTCGCCGGCTACGACCGCGAGGAGGCGACCCACCTCGCCGTGGCCGGAGCGGTGGCGGCAGGCACGGCAGATACCGGCCTCGGCATCCTGGCGGCGGCCCGCGCCTACGGACTCGACTTCGTGCCCGTCGCCCGTGAGCGCTACGAGCTGGCCCTGCGGCCGGTCACGGCGTCCCTGCCGGCCGTGCAGCATGTGCTTGAGACGCTACGGTCTGCCGACTTCCGCGCGGTGGTCACGGCGCTCGGCGGCTACGACACATCGGAGAGCGGCGTCGTGCGGAGCGTCGAGTAGCCCGGAAGAAGCCCCCACCCCCGACCCCTCCGCCGCACGCGTGAGAGGGGAGTCTGCATAGGAGATTACCTCATCCTGCGAAGCACACTGGCTGACCCCTTGGGCGACTCGCCATATGTGCACTCGTCGGTGTGGCGCCTGCTGGCGCTCGCGCTTGCCCTCGCGCTGGCCGCCTCCGCCTTGTGGCCGGCGGCTGCATGCGCCGAGCAGCCGCCCCTGATCCTCGGCACGACCATCGATCTCCAGCGGACCGGCCTGCTCGACGTGCTGGCGCCAGCCTTCGAGCGGCAGACCTCGCGTTCGGTGACCGTGGTGGCCGTCAGTGCGCCGCACGCGCTGGTGCTGGGCATTCGAGGCGAGCTTGACGTGCTGCTGGTGGACGCAGGCGACGACGAGCCCGGCTTCATGGGGGCCGGACACGGCGTCGAGCGGCGGCTGGTGATGCACGGCGACGAGGTGCTCGTCGGGCCACGCAACGACCCGGCCGGGCTGCGCCAGACCTCCAGCCCAGCGGATGCCTTGCGGCGGATCGCGCAGACCGGTGCGGCCTGGATCAGCCGGGCTGACAATTCGGCGCTCTACCAGATCGAGAAGCAGCTCTGGCGCGACGCGGGCATCGATCCGCTCGGGCAGCCCTGGTATCAGCCATACGGCCAGGGGATGACCGCGACCCTCGCCGCTGCCACCGAGCGGCAGGCGTACACCCTGGCCGACCGACCGACGTTCCTGGAGCGACAGTCGCAGCTCGATCTCGCCATCCAGGTCGAGAAGGCGCCCGATCTGCTGCGCCTGTACCACGTGATCGTCGCCAACCCGGCCAGGGGGCCGTGGATCGACGAGGCTGGCGCGCGGGCATTCATGACGTATGTGCTCGGTCCCGAGGCGCAGGAGCTGATCCGAGGCTACGGCACGGACCGCTTCGGTCAGCCGATCTTCACGCCAGATGCCGGGCGTGTCGAGACGGATGTGCGCCCGGCCCGTCGCACGGGCGGGTAGCTCCACCATGGATCTGTTCCTCGAGGGGCTGTACCGGGCGGCGACTCTTATCCTCCAGGGCGATCCCGAGCTGTGGCGGGTCACCCTGCTCTCGCTGCGCGTGTCGGGCACGGCGATCCTGCTCTGTCTGCTGGTGGGCGTGCCGCTGGGGTGCACCATCGCGCTGACGCGCTTCCCCGGGCGCGGCCTCGTCATCACGCTGGTCAACAGTGGGATGGGGATGCCGCCCATCGTGGCCGGCCTCGTCGTTAGCGTGATGCTCTGGCGGACCGGGCCGCTCGGACAGCTCCGGCTGCTCTACACGCCCACCGCGATGATCATCGCGCAGTGCGTGCTGGCCCTGCCGGTCGTGATCGGCCTGACGATCGCCGCCATCCAGCAGCTCAATCCGAAGCTGCGGCTCCAGATCCTCGGCCTGGGCGCGTCGCGACCGCAACTGCTCTGGCTGCTGATCCGCGAGGCTCGGCTGCCGCTGCTGGCCGCTGCGATGGCCGGCTTCGGAGCCGTCATCTCGGAAGTCGGCGCATCGATCATGGTCGGCGGCAACCTGATGGGCCAGACCCGCGTGCTGACCACCGCCACCGTGATGGAGGTCAGCAAGGGCGAGTTCGGAACGGCGATGGCCCTGTCCATCGTGCTGCTGCTGCTGGTCTACGGCGTCAATGCGCTCTTGACCTGGGTCCAGCAGCGCGGACGGCCATTGTGAGCGTCGGCGAGCTTCCGGCGGCCGGCACGTCGCCCTCGCCCGGAACTGCTGGGCCGACCCCACACCTCGACGTGCGCGATCTGCTCATCCGGCGCGGTGGGCGGGATCTCCTCCGGATCGAGCGTCTGGCGGTCCAGCGGGGGGAGATCGTCGTGCTGGTGGGGCCGAACGGCGCGGGCAAGAGCACGCTGCTGACGGCCCTGGCCCTGATCGACCGACCGGCGGCGGGGACCATCTCGCTCAACGGCGTGCCGGTCGATTGGCGGCATGGCGCGCTGGCGGCGCGTCGGCGGCTGGCGGTCGTCTTTCAGGAGCCGCTGCTGTTCGATACGACGGTTGCCGAGAACGTCGCCAGCGGCCTCAAGCTGCGGGGGATCGGGCGGCGGGAGCGCGAGCCGCGCATCCGTGACTGGCTGGAGCGGCTGGGCATCAGCCACCTGGCAGCGCGACAGGCCCGGACACTCTCGGGCGGGGAGGCGCAGCGCACCAGTCTGGCGCGGGCGCTGGTGCTGGAGCCGGAGTTGCTGCTGCTGGACGAGCCATTCGCCGCACTCGACGCCCCGACGCGTGAAGCCCTGGCCGACGACCTCCTGCCGCTGCTCCGCGAAAGCTCCACGACCACGCTGCTGGTCACCCACGACCGCGAGGAGGCCCTCGACCTGGGCGACAGGCTGGCCGTCATCATGCATGGAGAGCTGGCGCAGCTCGACACGCCCGAACGGGTCCTGGCCGCCCCGGCCAACGAGGACGTGGCCGCGTTCTTCCGCCGTCGCCGCCGGACGAGATCGTAGGTCGAGGGTCGAGGGGCGAGGGGCGAGGGGTGAGGGGTGAGGGGCGTGGGGTGAGGGGCGTGGGGCGTGGGGCGTGGGGCGTGGGGCGTGGGGCGTGGGGCGTGGGGCGTGGGGCGTGGGGCGTGGGGCGTGGGGCGTGGGGCGTGGGGCGTGGGGCGTGGGGCGTGGGGCGTGGGGCGTG